>JBDGTD010000055.1:0-51632 GCA_042217165.1 Haloferacaceae archaeon
TCTACGTCTGGGTCGACGCCCCGATCGAGTACGTCTCCTCGACGAAACAGTACAGCGAGCGCGTCGGGAGCGACGCGTACGACTGGACCGACGTGTGGTCGCCCGACAGCGAGGTGCCCGCGGACCCCGACGACCGCATCGGGGGCGGTGAGATCGTCCACGTCATCGGGCGGGACATCATCCAGCACCACACGGTGTTCTGGCCGGCGATGCTCCGGGGCGCGGGCTACGCCGAGCCCCGGGCCGTCCTCGCGAGCGGGTTCATCACCCTCGACGGCGCCGGCTTCTCCACCTCGCGGGACCGGGCGGTGTGGGCCGACGAGTATCTCGACGAGGGCTTTCATCCCGACCCGCTGCGCTACTATCTCGTCTCCTACGGCGCCTTCCAGCAGGACGTCGACTTCTCGTGGGCGAAGTTCCGCGAGCGCACGAACAACGAACTGGTGGGGACGCTCGGGAACTTCCTCTACCGCTCGCTCCTCTTCGCCCACCGGAACTACGGCGGGACGCCCGAGGCCGACCCGACCGAGGAGGTGACCGAGCGGATCGAGACGGCGGTCGCGGAGTTCCGCGCGGGCGTGAACGACTACTCCGTCCGCGCCGTCGCCCGGGCGGCGACGCGGCTCGCACAGTTCGGTAACGAGTATATCCAGCGCGAGGAGCCGTGGCGCCTCGTGGACGACGACCCCGAGCGCGCGGCGCGGGTGATCCGCGGCTGCGTCCAGGTCGCAAAGGCCGTCCTCGTCCTCTTTTTCCCGGTCGCCCCCGACCGGTGTGCCACGGTCTGGGACCGACTGAACGAGGACGGCTCCCTCGCCGAGGCGACCGTCGCGGACGCGCTCGACCCGCCCGCGAGCGAGTTCGACGAGCCCGTCGAGCCGTTCGAGACGGTCGAGGAGGAGACGGTCGCGGCGCTGAACGAGAGGCTAGAGGAGCGCACCGCGGACGCAGAGGCCGAGACCGACGAGGCCGACGAGACTGACGAGACCGACGAGGCCGACGCTCCGGAGAACCTCGAACCGCTGGTCCACGACCGCGTCTCGTTCGACGACTTCCAGGCGCTCGACCTGCGCGTCGGCCGGATTCTGGAGGCGGAGGGTATCGACGGCGCAGACGACCTCGCGCGCCTCGTCGTCGACATCGGGCTGGAGGAGCGCCAGGTAGTCGCGGGGATCAAACAGCTCCACGACCTCGACGCGCTCCCGGGGAGCACAGTCGTCGTCGCCGCCAACATCGAGAAGGCCGAACTGTTCGGCGTCGAGTCCGACGGGATGGTGCTGGCGGCGGGCGAGGAGGCCGACCTGTTGACGACCCACGGCGACGCGGAGCCGGGCGAGCGGGTTCGGTAGGGACACCGGGTCAGGAGTCCGCCGTCGGACTCGCCGGGGGACATACCGCTCGCCCCCGACGCGCCCTCCTCGCGCCGGAGGGCCCGACCCTCGAATTTTAATCTACTGCCGAAGAAATCCTCAGCATGACCACGACAGACGCAAAGATCGTCTGCACGCTCGGCCCCGCCTCGGACGACCGCGAGACGCTCGAGGGGCTCGCCGACGCGGGGATGTCGGTCGCGCGCCTGAACGCGAGCCACGGGACGACCGAGGACCGCGCAGACGTGATAGACCGGCTCCGGGCGGTGGGTGCAGACCGCGCGGCGCCGCTGGCCGTGATGCTCGACCTCCGGGGCCCGGAGATCAGAACCGCGCCGCTCGACGAGCCGATCCGCCTCGTCGAGGGGTCGACGCTCCGGCTGGTGACCGGCGACACGGCGACGCCGGAGGAGGTCGGTCTCTCGCACGACGTGACCGCCGCCGCCGAGGGCGACCGCATCCTGATCGACGACGGCCGGATCGAGACCCGTGTCGAGAGACAGGAGAGCGACGCGGTGGTCGTGCGCGTCGAGTCCGGCGGAGAGCTGGGCGGCCGGAAAGGCGTCAACCTCCCGGGCGTCGAACTCGACCTCGACACGCTGACGCCGCCCGACCGGCGGGAACTCGAACTCGCCGCGGAGAAGGAGGTCGACTTCGTCGCGGCGTCGTTCGTCGAGGACGGTACGGACGTCTACGAGGTGAGCGACGCGCTGGACGACCTCGGCGCCGAGATCCCGGTCGTCGCGAAGGTCGAGCGAGCGGCAGCGGTCCAGAACCTGGAGAGTATCGTCGACGCGGCCTACGGCGTGATGGTCGCGCGCGGCGACCTCGGGGTGGAGTGTCCGCTGGAGACGGTGCCGATCGTCCAGAAGCGTCTCATCCGCCTCGCGCAGAACGCGGGCGTGCCGGTGATCACGGCGACGGAGATGCTCGACTCGATGGTCCACGCCCGTCGGCCGACCCGCGCGGAGGCGAGTGACGTCGCCAACGCCGTACTCGACGGCACCGACGCGGTGATGTTGTCGGGCGAGACCGCCGTCGGAGACCACCCGGTGACCGTGGTCGAGACGATGGCCCGCATCGTCGCGGAGGTCGAGGCGAGCGCGGAGTACGCAGAGACGGTCGAACAGCGCGTACCGACCGCCGAGGAGGGGTCGCGCACCGAGGCGCTGGCGCGCTCTGCGCGCTATCTCGCGCGGGACGTGGGCGCGACGGCCGTCGTCGCCGCCTCCGAGTCCGGCTACACCGCGCGGCGGACGGCGAAGTTCCGGCCGGGCGTGCCGGTGGTTGCGACGACGCCTACCGACCGGGTCTGTCGCCAACTCGCGCTCTCGTGGGGCGTCCGCCCCCGCCGTGCGGAGTACGCAGACGGGGTCGAGGCGGTACTCGACGCCTCCGTCCGGGCCGCCCTCGACGCGGGCGTGGCCGAGAGCGGCGATACCCTCGTGGTCCTCTCCGGGATGATGACCGACCTCGACGGCGCGAGTACGACGAACATGCTGAAGGTCCACGTCGCCGCCGAGGCGGTCGCGAACGGCCGCACCATCGTCGGCGGGCGGGTCGCCGGCCCCGTCGCACGGAGCGCGGACGGCGACCTCTCCTCTGTCCCCGAGGGTGCGGTCCTGGTCCTCCCGGCGGAGTTCGAGGGCGAGTTCACGGGCGACACGGGCAAGATCGCAGCCATCGTCGACGCGCGTCCGGGGATGACGGGCTACCCGGCGCTGGTCGCGCGCGAACTCGGCGTGCCGATGGTGAGCGGCGCGCCCCTGCCCGACCGGGTCGCCGACGGCGACACGGTGACCCTCCACGCCGACCGCGGCGTGGTGTTCGAGGGCGACGTGATCCGCGCCGGGACCCGCTGAGGGGAACGCCTATCGGGGCACAGACGCTACGGCGGCCATGGACGAGGAGCGGACCGGTGAGGACGACCGACCGCCGGCGACCGACACGGGGGCGCCGGCGGAGACGACGACTATCGACGTAGACGACTCCGGAAGAGAGCCGCCGATCGAACCCGAGTCGGTCGACCCCGAACACGCCGTCTTCGTCGTCCTCGGCGCCGCGCTCACCGTCGCGGTGATCGCCGGTATCGTGTAGCGGCGGACGACTTAACCTCCCGGCGCCCCTACGTTGGACAATGCGAGCGTTCGTACTTCAGGCCGGAGTCGACCTCCTCGGGCCCGAGACGCTTCCTTTCGTTCTCGTCGCGGCGGGGCTGGTGCTGGCCATCCTCGAGACGACCGCGCCGGGCGCGCACTTCATCGTCCTCGGAGCCGCGCTCTTCTTCTCGGGGGCGGTCGGCCTCGTCGCCGCGGGCCTCGGCCTTCCCGTCCTCGCCGGTCCGGTCCCCCTCGGCGCGATGGTCGTCGCGTTCGGTGCCGCGACGCTCTGGGCGTACCGGAACGTCGAACTCTATCCGAGCGAGGGCGGGCGGACCTCCGACTCGGCGGCGCTCGACGGCGCCACCGGCCGGGTGACAGAGCGTGTCACCCCCGCCGGCGGCGAGGTGCGCCTCGACGAGGGGGGGTTCGACCCGCACTACACCGCGCGGTCGGTCGACGGAGAGATCGCCGTCGACACGGAGGTGGTCGTCGTCGACCCGGGCGGCGGGAACGTCCTCACGGTCGAGTCGTTCGAGAGTACGGACCCCATCGACCGGGCGCTGGCGGAGGAGCGCGACCCCGGCTCTGACCGGCGAACGCCCGAGACAGAGACCGAAACCGACGCCGGCGACTGACCCCCGGCGAACACTTATTGACGGTCGCCCGTTAGTTGAGCTATGGTTCCGCTCCAGATCGTCGGTATCGGCACTGCCCTCCTTGGTCTGCTGGTCCTCGGACTGGCGGTCGCCGTCGTCCGGTCGATGGTGGTGATCACCGGTCCGTACGAGAAAAACGCGCTCACGGTCCTCGGGAACTTCAACCGCCTCCTCGAGCCGGGCATCGACTTCGTTCCCCCGTTTGTCTCCTCGACGACCACGTTCGACATGCGCACCCAGACACTCGACGTGCCCCGTCAGGAGGCGATCACGCGGGACAACTCGCCCGTCACGGCCGACGCCGTCGTCTACATCAAGGTGATGGACGCGAAGAAGGCGTTCCTCGAGGTCGAGAACTACAAGCGCGCGGTGTCGAATCTCGCACAGACGACGCTCCGGGCCGTGCTGGGCGACATGGAACTCGACGACACGCTGAACAAGCGCAACGAGATCAACGCCCGCATCCGTAAGGAACTCGACGGCCCCACCGACGAGTGGGGGGTTCGCGTCGAGAGCGTGGAGGTGCGCGAGGTCAACCCGTCCGCGGACGTCCAGCAGGCAATGGAGCAACAGACCTCCGCAGAGCGCCGCCGCCGGGCGATGATCCTCGAGGCGCAGGGCGAACGCCGCAGCGCCGTCGAGGAGGCAGAGGGCGAGAAGCAGTCGAACATCATCCGGGCACAGGGCGAGAAGCAGTCGCAGGTGCTCGAAGCACAGGGTGACGCCATCTCGACCGTCCTGCGCGCCAAGTCCGCGGAGTCGATGGGCGAGCGCGCCGTCATCGAGCGCGGGATGGAGGCGCTGGAGACGATCGGCGAGGGCGAGTCGACGAAGTTCGTCCTGCCACAGGAGCTCACCTCGCTGGTCGGCCGGTACGGCAAGCAGCTGAGCGGGAGCGACGTCGCCAACGGCGAGACCGAGACGCTCGACGCGCTCGAGTTCGACGACGAGACCCGCGAGATGCTCGGCCTCGACGACATCGACCGGATGCTCGGCGAGATCGACCAGGCCGCCGAGATGGACGTCGAGGAACTGGAGCAGCAGGCCGAGGCTGTCAAGGCCGGCGAGACGGGGATCAAAAGCGCCGACGACGTGATCGCCGAGGCCGACGACGATATGCCGGCGCCCGACGAGGAGATGATGCCGGAACAGGCGAACGAAGACCCGACCGACGGCGCGGACTGACGCGCCCGCGGCTTCAGAAGGTACTTGTCCGGCCCGACCACACCGCTCGTCAATGAGCAGGTCGGTCGCCGTGAGCGTCGTTCTCCCCGCCTACGACGAGGCGGCGACGATCGAGGCGACCGTCGAACGGACGCTCGCGACCCTCGGGGGGTTCCTTCCGGCCGGCAGCTACGAGGTGCTGGTCGCCGAGGACGGCTGTTCGGACCGCACGCCGGCGATCGCAGACCGCCTCGCCGCCGCCGACGACCGGGTTCGACACGTCCACAGCGACGAACGGCTGGGCCGGGGCGGGGCGCTGGACCGCGCTTTCGCCGCCGCCGCGGGCGACGTGCTTGTCTACTTCGACACAGACCTCGCGACCGACCTCGCCCACCTGGAGGAACTCGTCGAGCGGGTGCGCTCGGGCGACGCCGACGTGGCGACGGGGTCGCGGTGGCACCGCGACGCAGAGGTCGACCGCCCCGCCAAGCGCGGCGTTCCCTCGCTCGCGTACAACGCCCTCGTTCGTCTCTTTCTCCGCTCCTCTCTCCGCGACCACCAGTGTGGGTTCAAGGCGCTCTCCCGCGAGGCGTTCGAGGCGCTCCGGCACGACGTGGAGGACGACCACTGGTTCTGGGACACCGAACTCCTCGTCCGGGCCCAGCGCCGTGGCTTCCGCGTCGCCGAGTTCCCCGTCGAGTGGACGCCGAAAGGCGACTCGAAGGTCGACCTCGTGCGCGACGTGCTCGGGATGGGGAGTCAGATCCTCCGGACGTGGTACCAGCTCTCGGTCGAGCCGCGGGTGACCCGCCGGCGGTCGGTCGTCGCGGGGGTCGCCGTCGCCGTCGTCGCGCTGGCCCTGATGACGGTCTACATCGACCCCTCGGACGCGCTGGCGGCGCTCGCCTCCGCCGACCTCGCGCCCGTCGCGGCCGCCGCCGTCGTCTACGTGCTCTCGTGGCCGGTTCGCGGGGCGCGCTACCGGGATATCCTCGCGTCGATGGGCCACGACGACACCGTCCCGTTTCTGACCGCCGCGGTGTTCATCAGCCAGACGGGCAACCTCGTCTTTCCCGCGCGCCTGGGCGACGGCGTCCGGGCGTACGTAATGAAGGTCCGGCGCGGCGTGGCGTATCCGACGGCGTTCGCGTCGCTCGCGGCCGAGCGGCTGTTCGACCTGCTGACGCTAGTCGCCCTCGCCGCCGGCGTCCTCGTGGTCCTCGTCACGACGGGCGAGGGTGCGACGGTCGCGGCGGCGCTCTCGGGGCGGGTGCCGGGGGTCGACCCCGCCGCGGTCCGGACGGCAGTCCGGGTGGCCGCGGGCGTCGGGACCGTCGCGGTGGTCGCCCTCGTCGCCCTCGTCCTCGGGTCACGGACGGAGACGAGCGTCGCGCGGCGCGCGCTGGCGCGGCTCTCGGCCGACGCGTACGCCGACCGCGTCGCGGCGGCGATAGAGCGGTTCGCGGGCGACCTCCAGACCGTCGCGGGGTCGCCCCGGGCGTTCGTCCGGGTCGGTGCGACGAGTCTCGCCGTCTGGTCGCTCGACGTCGTGACCGCGGCGCTCGTGTTGTACGCCTTCCCGAGCGTCGACCTCGCCGTTCCGTTCCTCCTCGCGGTCGCCTTCTTCGCCGTCTCGGTCGGTAACCTCGCGAAGGTGCTCCCGCTCTCGCCGGGCGGCGTCGGCCTGTACGAGGCTGCATTCACCGCGTTCGTCGTCCTGCTGACGCCGGCCGGCGCGGTGTCGGCGGCGGTGGCCTTCGCCGCGTCGGTCCTCGACCACGCGCTCAAGAACGCGGTGACCGTCGCCGGCGGCGTCGCGTCGATGCTCGCGCTCAACGTCTCGCTCTCGACGGCCGTCGACGAGAGCGGCGGACCGTCGCCCGCCGACGCAGACCCGGCAGAGGACTGACCGGGAGAAGCGTGAAGACCCCGCCAGCCGACTCGCGGCCGTGGACCTCTCGTTCGACCGCTTCCGGCTCGCCGCCGCGACCGCCGACCTCGGCGACGAGCCCGCGGCCCGTCCCCACGCCGACTGCGTCGAGTTCCGGATGGACCTCGCGAGCGACCCGCTCGATGCGCTCGCGGGCTACGACGGCGAACTCCCCCTGTTGGCCACGAACCGCGCGGCGTGGGAGGGCGGCGAGGCCGGCGACGACGAGCGGCGGCTCCGGACGCTCCGCGAGGCCGCGGCCCACGACGCGGTGGCCGCCGTCGACGTCGAACTCGCGGCGGTCGGGACGGACGCCGGCGACCGGACCGTTGCCCGCGCCCGCGCGAACGGCGCCGAGGTGGTCGCCTCGGCCCACGACTTCGAGGGGACGCCCGCCCCACAGACGCTCCGGAACGTCCTCGCGCGGGCCGCCCGCGCCGGCGACGTGGGGAAAGTCGCCGTCCGAGCAGCGGACCCGGACGACGCCCTCGCCGTCCTCGCGGCCACGCGCGCGGCGACCCGTTCTGGCGACCGGGTCGCGACGATGGCGATGGGCGAGGCAGGCCGGCACACCCGCGCGCTCGCGCCGGTCTACGGCTCGCGGGTCGGCTACGCGCCGGTCGACCCCGCGGCGGCGACCGCGCCGGGGCAGTACGACCTCGCGACCCTCCGGCGACTCGTCGACGGCCTCGCGAGTGAGTAGATTGAAGCGGGAGCGCGCCGGAGACGGCGAGGATGGAACGACGCGCCGCCGTCGCCGCGGTCGTGGGTGCCGTCGGTGCGGCCGTCGGTATCGCCGGCGCCGGGCACGTCTACCTGCGTCGGTGGCGACGCGCGGCCGCCTGGTTCTCAGTCGCCCTCGGCGCGTCGGTCGTCCTCGTGTTCGTCTTCGCCGACCCACAGACCGTGACGGCCGATTCGCTCCCTCCCGAGGTTGTCGCCCCGGTCGCCGCCGTACTCGTCGCGAGCGTCGCAGACGCCTACCTCGCCGGACGACAGGGACAGTCTTCCCGCGCCGCGGGCGACGACGCCCCGGACTGTCCGGCGTGCGGGCGGGATCTCGACCCGACGCTCGAGTTCTGCTGGTACTGTAGCGCGCCGATCGAGGGCGGCGTCGAGGAGGACGGCGAGCCTACTTCTCGATGATCCGCTCCTCGACCGCCTCGCCGAAGTGCCGCGCGGTGTCCTCGTAGTAGACCCGCACCTCGTCGCCGGCCTCGAGGTCGGTGACGGCGGTCCGGCCCTCGCGGGTCGCCACCTTGATCGTCTCGGCGTTCTGGAGGAGCGTCTCGATCCGGTCCGGGCCGTCCTCGGTCCCGACCTCGGCCTGGACGCGGAACATCGGGCGCCGTTCGATCTTCACCCGCCCCACGACGGACTCGCGGGTGGTCCCGTCCGTGTCGACGACCTGGACCTCGTCGCCGCTCTCTAACTCCGCGAGATACCGGGTCTCGCCGCCGGGCGCGCGGACGTAGGCGTGGACGGCCCCGGCGTTCACCCGGAACGGCCGGGAGGCGACGTACGGCGAGTCGGCGGTCTCGGCGTGGACGAAAAAGAGGCCACGAGACATCGACCCGACGAGCATCCCCTCGTCGCCGTTCATCAGCGACCCGGTGTCGACACAGACGCGGTCCGCGGAGCCGGTTCGCTCGACGGCGGTGACCTCCGCCCACTCGAGCGTCAGCGTCTCGCGGGCGAGAGCGTCGCGCAGGTCACAGGTCGCGCGGATCTCGTCGGGGTCGCCGGTGTCGAGCAGGACGGCGTCGGCGCCGATTTCGAGCGTCTCGAACGCCGCCTCGGCCTCGTCGGCGGTCGTGACGCCCGCGACGAGCTGTGTCTCCTCGCCGATGCGCGCGATCAGGTTCTCCAGCGGGATGATAGTCCAGTCCTCGCCGACGACGATGGTGTACTCGGCATCGGCCGCGGCGGCCTCCGCGAACGCCTCGTACGGCTCGTCGAGGATGCGGACGTACGCGGCCTGCGCGCGGTCGTCCGAGCGCCGCAGGGTCGAGAGATCCGCGGAGCCGGCGAAATCGTCGGGGATGTCGATGGTGCCGTCGCCCTCGCCGTTCTTCCCGACGACGTAGGCGTCGGCCCGCGCCTCCGCCCCGTCGCCCTCGGCCTCGGCCACGAGGTCGGCGTCGGAGCGGAAGGCCGCGACGTTCACGTCGCCCAGTTCGCGCACCCGGCCCACGTCGTCGGCGTCGACCAGCACCCAGTCCACGCCGGCCTCCAGCCCCGCGGTGATCCGCCGGCGTCGCTCGTCCCAGTCGCCGACCGCGTCGTCGGCCTTCAGCCAGACCTCGCGCGCGCGCTCTGCTGTCATATCTCCAGTCCCGTCCGGTGGGCTACTAAAGCGTGTGACTCCGGGAGCCGCCGGCGTCACGTTCACCCTCACGTTCGCGTTCGCGTTCGCGTTCGCGTTCGCGTTCGCGTCCGCCGACCGGCGTGCGCTCGCGCCCCGCCTTACTTCACCACGCCCTCGTCGCGGAGCGCCACGAGCCGTTCCGCGCTCATCCCGAGTTCGTCGACGTACACCTCCTCGGTGTGTTCGCCGTGTCGCGGTCCGGCCCACTCGACCTCGCCGGGCGTCCGCGAGAGCTTCGGGTGGGCGTTGTGGGTGACGAGGGCGCCGACGTCCGGGTCCGCTAGCTCGACTAGGTCCTCGCGCGCCGCGTAGAGGTCGGACTCGAAGACGTCCTCGATGTCGAAGACGGGGCCGACGACCGCGGAGTGGTCGGTCATCGTCTCGATCACCTCCTCGCGGCTCCGGTCGGCGATCCACGCCTCGAGTATCGCGTCGAGTTCCTCGGCGTGTTCGACGCGGGCGGCGTTGTCGGCAAAGCGCGGGTCGTCGACCAGTTCCTCGCGTCCGATCGCCTCCATCACGTTCTCGAAGATGCGCTGGGCGGACGCCGAGAGGGTGACGTAGCCGTCTGCGGCCTCGTAGACGTTCCGCGGCGCGCTGTTGGTCGAGCGGTTCCCCGTCCGGTCGCGCACCGCGCCGGTCTTGTGGTAGGCCTCCGGGTCGGACGCCATCTGCCGGAAGAGCGGCTCGTAGAGCGAGACGTCGACGACCTGCCCCTCGCCCGACCCCCCGTTCCGGCCGACGTCGCGCTCGAAGACCGCGAACATCGCGCCCTGGACCGCGAAGTTCCCGGCGGTGATATCCGCGAGCGGGATCGGCGGGAGCAGCGGCTCGCTGTCGGGAACTCCGTTGACGTGTGCGAACCCCGAGAGCCCCTCTGCGATCGAGCCGAAGCCGGGGTCCTGGGACTTCGGCCCGGTCTGTCCGAACCCGGAGATGCGGACCATGACCACGCCCTCGTTGGCCGCCTGCAGGTCCTCGAACCCGAGGTCCCACCGCTCCATCGTTCCCGGCCGGAAGTTCTCGACCACGATGTCCGCGTCTGCGACGAGGTCGAGTGCGACCTCACGGCCCGGGTCGGTCGAGAGGTCGAGCGTGACGCTTCGCTTGTTGTGGCCGAGCGACTTCCACCACAGCGAGTGCCCCTCGTGGAACGGCCCCCAGTCGCGCACGGGGTCGTGGTGTTCGGGGTGTTCGACCGTGATCACGTCGGCGCCGAAGTCGCCGAGCGTCATCGTCGCCCAGTTCCCGCTGATCATAGTCGAGAAGTCGACCACCCGCAACCCGTCGAGCGGCCCGCCCGTCTGACCCATGCGCCTTCGGTTCGCGTCGTTCAGTTATAGCTACCGGCGCCGCTGGGTTCGGATTCGGCCGGGACTGGCCCCGCCGGACCCGGAGCGGGGAGAGACGCTCGTGCTGGCCCGGCCCGACTCGCGGGACTCGCGACACACCGCTGCGGTCAGACCGTCAGCCCGCCCCGCTCCAGCGCCGCGTCCGCGCTCGCGTCGTCGTGGATCACCGCGCTCACGGCGCGGGTGATAGCCTCGGGGTCCTCGTGCTGGAAGATAGAGCGCCCCATCGAGACGCCCGCGGCGCCGCCGTCCATCGCCCCCCGCACCATCTCGACGGTCTGCCGGTCCGTGCCGCGCGACCCGCCGGCGATGATGACCGGCTTCGCCGTCCCCGCGGTGACGCGTTCGAAGCTCGCGGCGTCCCCGCTGTAGCCCGTCTTGATCACGTCCGCGCCGAGTTCCTCGGCGAACCGCACCGCGTGCGCGAGATCCTCGGCGTCGTCCTCCTCGACCCGCGGGCCGCGGGCGTACGCCATCGCGAGGACGGGAACGCCGAGTTCGTGGGCCTCGCGGGTCAGTTCGGCGAGGTCCTCGATCTGCCGGCGCTCGGAGTCGCTCCCGACGTTGACGTGGTAGGAGACGGCGTCCGCGCCCGCGCGGACGGCCTCCGTCGCCGTCGCGGTGACGCGCTTGTCGTTCCCGTCCGGCCCGACCGTCGTCGAGGCGTTCGCGTGGACGATATAGCCCGCGCCGTTCCGGTTGGGGTGGACGCGCTCTGCGACCCCCTTCTGTGTCAGCACGGAGTCCGCGCCGCCGCGTGTCACGGCGGCGACGGTCGACTCGAGGTCGACCAGCCCGGTCACCGGACCCAGCGTGATCCCGTGGTCCATCGGTACCGTGAGGAAGCGCCCGCCGGTCGAGATACGGTCCAGTCGGGCGGAGATCCCGGGGTGCATAGTATGTGACGCTCTGTCACGAGCGGCTTATTTGCGTTCCGGTTCCGCCGGCTCGCGCCCCCGCCTTCAGTTCGCGCGCGAGCGCCGTGAGCCGCTCCGCGACGGCCGCGGTCGGCTCGTCGTTCTCCGCCCCTTCGGCCACGATCTCGACCAGTGCGCTCCCGACGATCACTCCGTCGGCGCCCGCGTCGACGATCCGTTCGGCGTGTTCGCCGGTCCTGATCCCGAACCCGACTGCCTTCGGGAGCCCCGTGTCGTACTCGCGCAGGCGTGCGAGCGTCTCTGCCGTCCGCCCCGACACGTCGTCTTTCGCGCCCGTCACGCCGAGGCGTGCCTGGACGTAGACGTAGCCCGAGGAGATCTCGAGCAGGCGCTCGAGCCGGTCGTCTCCCGTCGTCGGCGCGACGATGCTCACCAGGTCCACGCCCGCGTCGTCACAGGCCGCGCGCATCGGCGTCGCCTCCTCGGCGGGCAGGTCGGGAACGACGAACCCGGAGATCCCCGCGTCCGCGGCGGCGTGGACGAACGCGTCCGGGCCGTCTCGCCCACTCTCGTCCCGATACTGGTAGATCAGGTTGTAGTAGGTCATACAGACCAGCGGCGCCTCGACGTCGAGGTCGCGGACGAACTCGAGGTAGCGCCGCGGGGTCATCCCCGCCCGGAGCGCGCGGGCAACGGCGGCCTGGATCGTCGGCCCCTCCGCGATCGGTTCCGAGAACGGCAGGCCGAGTTCGATGACGTCCGCACCGCCGCGGTCGAGCGCCTCCACGAAGGACTTGGACGCCTCGACCGAGGGGTCGCCCGCCGCGAGGTAGGGGACGAAGGCCGGCTCGTCCCCGAACGCCGATTCGAGGCTCACAGCCCCCCCGTTCGCTCGAAGACGTCCATGTCCGGCGCGTTCTCGACGTCGTGCTTCTCGGTCTCTTCGATGACCGTCTCCAGGTCCTTGTCGCCCCGCCCGGAGACGTTCACCACGACCTGTTCGCCCAGTTCGTCGTGGTGCTCCTCTAAGAATCCGAACGCGTGGGCCGTCTCCAGCGCGGGGATCACGCCCTCGGTGTTCGAGAGCCGGTGAAAGCCCTCGAGCGCGGCGGTGTCGCCGACGTTCACCGGCGTCACGCGCTCCGTGTCGACGAGGTGTGCGAGCTGTGGCCCGACGCCCGCGTAGTCCAGCCCCGCGCTCACGCTGTGAGACTCGACGATCTGGCCGTCGGGGTCCTGGAGCAGTTTCGTCCGCGCGCCGTGGAGGACGCCCTCGGTGCCCGTCGAGAGCGACGCCGAGTTCGGCGCGACGCCCGTCTCCTCGTCTACGCCGAGCCCGGAGCCGCCGGCCTCGACGGCGTACAGGCCCACGGATTCGTCGTCGAGGAACGCCTCGAACGTCCCCATCGTGTTCGACCCGCCGCCCGCGCAGGCGACGACGGCGTCGGGCAGGCCGCCGACCTGCTCGTCGAACTGCCGGCGCGCCTCGCGGCTGATCACGGCCTGGAACTCCCGGACCATCGACGGGAACGGGTGCGGACCGACCACGCTCCCGATCACGTAGTGGGTGTTCTCGACCGTCGTCGCCCAGTCCCGCATCGTCTCGCTGATGGCCTCCTTCAGCGTTCCCCGTCCCACGGTGACGGGGGTGACCTCCGCGCCGTTGAGACGCATCCGGAAGACGTTCGGCCGTTGCCGGTTGATGTCGGTCTCTCCCATGTAGATCTCACAGGGCATGTCGAGATGCGCGGCGGCCATCGCCGTCGCCGTGCCGTGTTGCCCGGCGCCCGTCTCCGCGACGATACGCTCTTTCCCCATGTACTTCGCGAGCAGAACCTGCCCGAGCGCGTTGTTCAACTTGTGTGCGCCGCCGTGGAGGAGGTCCTCGCGCTTGAGATACACCTCCGTGTCGTAGCGCGCCGAGAGCCGGTCCGCGCGTCCCAGCGGCGTGGGCCGCCCGCCGAACTCCCGCAGGCGCCGGCGGAACTCGTCGACGAACCCGTCCTCGTTGCCGAGGACGTACCGCTCGTAGGCGTCCGTCAGTTCCTCCAGCGCGGGCATCAACACCTCGGGGACGTACTGCCCGCCGTACTCCCCGAACTTCCCGTCTCCCGCCGACCGTCGTGTGTCAGAACTCATCGTGTGCGTTGGTGAACTCCCGCGTGTTCCGTTCTACGTCCCCGTCCATGATGGCCGTACCGATCAGGAGGGCGTCCGCGCCCGCCGCGCGCATCCGCCCCACGTCGTCCGGACTCTCGATCCCGCTTTCGGCGACCAGCGTCGCCTCGGCCCCGTCCGGCAGCGTCGCCGCGACCCGCTCGAAGGTGCCGAGGTCGACCTCGAGCCGGCCCAGGTCTCTGTTGTTCACGCCGACCAGGTCGGCGCCCGCGTCGAGCGCCGCCGTCAATTCGGCGGGCGTGTGGACCTCGACGAGCGGCTGCATCCCCCGCTCGCGCGCCGCCGCGACCAGCGGCCCGAGGTCGTCGCCGAGAAACCGCGCGATGAGGAGGACGGCGTCCGACTCGACGGCGTCGAGCTGTTTCTCGCGCACGAGGAAGTCCTTCCGCAGAACCGGCACGTCCACGGCTTCGCGCACCCGCGCGAGCGCCTCGGCCGACCCGCCGAAATGCTCCGGCTCGGTCAGCACGGAGAGCCCCGCGGCCCCGCCGGCGACCATCGCCTCCGCGAGCGCGACCGGGTCTGTCTCGGCCCGCCCTTCGGTCGTCGGGCTCGTCGGCTTCACCTCCGCTATCACGGGTACGCGTCCCTCGCGCGCTGCCGCCTCGAACGCCGCCGGGAACGACCGGGCCGTCGCCGCAACCCGGTCGCTCTCCACCCGGCGCTCGCGCGCCGCCGCGAGTATCGAGCGCACCGCCGGCGCGAGCGCCGCCTCGTCAGTGTCCATCCCTGTACATCGATGTGCGTCTCTGTGCATAAGGCTTGCGTCACGCCGGCTTGAAGCGTCCCGCGCCTCTCCCTCTGTTATGGACCGAGACTCCGACCCCGAGCCGTCCGCGCCCGGCGGGACCGGCCTCTACGCCCGTGCGTTCGACGCCGTCGGCGTCGTTCAGCTCGGTGCCGCCGCCGGAAAAGTGATCAGCGTCTCGTTTCCCGACGAGCCCCCCGACGACGCCGGGAACGACCACCCGGCGCTCGACGCCGTCGAGGCCGCGCTCGCGGGCGAGCAGGACCTCCGGACCGTCGACGTGGCCCTGACAGTGCCCACGGCACAGCGGGACGTGCTGGAGGCCGTCGGGCAGGTCCCGCCGGGCGAGCGGGCGTCGCTCGCGCAGATTGCGCACATGGCGGGGCTCGACCCGGACGACGCCGAGGATATCGACACCATCCGCCGCGCGCTCCGCGAGAACCCCGCTCCCCTCTTCGTTCCCGACCACCGCGTCGAGGGCGAGTGGGCAACCCCGCCCGACGTCGCAGCACGGTTCCGCGAGGCGGAGCCCTCGTAGCCTACCGCCTCAGCGCTCGTTGACGACGAACTCCAGCGCGTTCACGAGGTAGTGCGCGACGACGACGGCCGGCAGGCTCTCCGTGACGACGAACAGCGCCGCGAGCGCGAACCCGAGGACGCCGGTGACGACCATCCCGACCCGCCCCTGTGCGCCGTGCCCGAGGGCGAACGCGACCGAGGAGAGGGCCGCGAGGAGCCACGGCGAGACGCCAAAGCCCGCCGCGAGGCCGCCGACCAGCGCCGCGCGAAAGAGCAGTTCCTCGAAGCCGGCGACGACGGGGAGGACGAGGAGGAGGAGAACCACCCACTCCCGGCGCGTCTCGGGCGCGAGCATCGCGCGGAACGCCTCCGCGCCGTCCAGTCCGACCCGCCGACCGAGCGCCGCGCCGCCCTCGTTCGCGAGGTAGAGCCCCACGCCCGCGGCGACGCCGGCGAGGAGGACGGCCGGCCCGAACGCTGCGGTGTCGAGGCCGAGCGCGGCGGGGGGAATCTCGGCGTACCACGCGCCGAACAGCAGGAGCGCGCCGAGACCGCCCTGCGAGACGGCGACGTTCGCGAGGAGCGCGCCCGTGTCGACCCTCGGCACGCGGCCCTCGTCGCCGAGCGCCCGCTCCCACGGGAGCGGGGCTTCCGACCCCGACACCTCGCCTGCGTCGGGACCTGTCGGTTCGGCGCCGGTAGTCACGGCGTCCGGGCCGCGAGCCGCGGGCTGGTCGAGATTCTGTGACAGGCGCGCGAGAACGAGCAACAGGGTCAGCACGACGCCGGTGACGCCGGCGAAGGCCGACCAGTCGGGCATCGAGACCTTACTGCGGGCTGGGGTTGGCCCCGCCGTGGGGGCCGCCTTCGAGCGCGGAGCCGGTGATCTGCTTGAGCCGGTCGACGAGCGAGTCCTTCTCGGCCTCGCCCTCCAGCGCCACGTCCAGCACCTCGCTGATGTGGCTGACCGGGATGATCTCGATCATCTCCTCGTACTCGTCTTCGATCATCACGTCCTGGGTGTTCGCCTCGGGGATGATCACCCGGTCGCAGCCGGTCTTGGCCGCGGCCTCGATCTTGTGGGTGACCCCGCCGACGGGGAGGACGTCGCCACGGACGGACAGCGAGCCGGTCATCGCGAGGCTCTGGTCGACGCCGACGCCTTCGAGCGCCGAGATGACCGCGGTCGCGACCGTGATCGACGCGGAGTCGCCGTCCACGCCCTGCTGGCCCGCCTGGACGAACTGGATGTGGATGTCCTTCTCCGTGATGTCCTCGTCGGAGAACTTCTTGATGATAGCGGAGACGTTCGACACCGCCTCCTGGGCCATCTCCTTGAGCTGACCGGTGGCGATGACCTCGCCCGGCCCCTGCGACGGCGTGACCTCTGCCATCACGGGCAGGACGATGCCGGAGTCCTCGCCCATGACGGCGAGGCCGTTGACCCGCCCGACGACGTAGCCGTCTGCCATCTGGAGTTCGTAGTCCTTCCGGCGCTGGATGTAGTCGTCGGCCAGCTGCTGCTCGATGGAGCGCGAGCGGCCCTTCGCCTGAAGCACGTGGTCTCGGGTCGTGCGGTCGGCCCCCTCGCCGCGGGCGATGTCACCCGCGACCCGGACCAGGCCTCCGAGATTACGCAGCTCGAGCGTCAGGTGCCCCTTCCGCCCCGCGCGACGCCGGGCCGTGAGGATGACCTCCTCGATCGCGTCGGCGCTGAAGTGCGGGAGCCGGCCGTCGTTGGCCACCTCCTGTGCGACGAAGCGGGCGTACTTCCGGCGCATCTCCGGGGTGTCCTCGATGGTGTCGTCCATGTACACCTCGTAGCCGTAGCCCTTGATCCGCGAGCGCAGCGCGGGGTGCATGTTCTCCATCGCGTCGAGGTTGCCGGCCGCGACCATCACGAAGTCCGTCGGAACGGGCTCGGTCTGGACCATCGCGCCCGAGGACCGCTCGGACTGGCCGGTGATCCCGAACTCGCCCTCCTGGATCGCGGTCATCAGCTTCTGCTGGGACCGGATGTCGAGCGTGTTGATCTCGTCGACGTACAGCACGCCCTTGTTCGACTTGTGGATGGCCCCGGGCTCGACACGGTCGTGGCTCGGCGTCTCCATCCCGCCGGACTGGAAGGGGTCGTGACGGACGTCGCCGAGGAGCGCGCCGGCGTGGGCGCCGGTGGCGTCCTCGAACGGCGCCGTCTTGGTGTCGGCGTTGTTGACGATGAGGTTCGGGATCATCGAGTCGGAGCCACGGGATCCGTAGCGGAACGCGAGGTAGATGACCCCGGCCGCGAGGATTCCGAGGAGGATCTGCCCGGCGATGATCAGCGAGTAGCCGAGCACCACCGCGATGATGATCCACATGAGGAAGCTCCGCATCTGGTTGCGCTTGCGCGCCTCCTCCTTGTGGGCCTCAACTATCTGTTCGCCCTTTCCTGCCGGGACGGTCCGGACCTTGGGCTCGTTGCCGTCGTCGGGGTTGTGGTAGACGAGGACGTCCTGCAGCTCCTCTTTCGGGAGGAGTTCGGACATCGCCTTCGCGAGCATCGACTTGCCCGTGCCGGGCGAGCCGATCATCATCACGTGGCGCCGCTGTTTCGCGGCCTTCATGACCACGTCGCGGGCGTGTTCCTGTCCGATCACCTGGTCAACCAGTCTGTCCGGCACCTCGATGTCGGCGGTCGAGTCGATCAAGAGGCCGCCGAGCAGTCCGTCCTCGGCGCTCTCGTCGACCTCGGCGTTGACTTCCACGTCGCTCCCGAGGTCCTCGATCGTCCCGCGCCGCTCATCTTCCTCCTCGTCGTCGGGCGGCCGCTCGCCGACCGCAGAGTCGGGAGCGGACGGCCGATCTCCGAGACCGTCGGCGGGGTCGTCGTGGGTTTCCCTGTCCTTGCTCATAGAACGTCGCCGCTACCAGAACGAGGGTCGCGGCGTTCATATACTTTCTCCCGACGTGTACACCCGTCGCCCAGGGCTTGACCGGTCGTAGCGGCCCTCAGACCGCAGATTTCTCGACCTCCGGTCGCTCGCTGGATTTATAAACTGGCCGGGCCTGACGCTCGCCATGCGCGGGTTCTACATCGGCCGGTTTCAGCCGTACCACGACGGCCACCATCATATGGTTTCGGCCATCAGCGAGGAGGTAGACGAACTCGTCCTCGGCATCGGCAGCGCCGACGACTCCCACACCCCGCGCAACCCGTTCACCGCGGGCGAACGGGTGATGATGGTGACCACGGCCGTCCGGGAGTTCGACCTCCCGACCTACGTCGTCCCTATCGAGGACCTCGAACGCAACGCGGTCTGGGTGAGCCACGTCCAGTCGATGTCGCCGACCTTCGACGTCGCCTACTCCAACAACCCGCTGGTCGTGCGTCTGTTCGAGGAGGCCGGCGTCGAGGTGCGTCAGTCTCCGATGTTCCGCCGCGAGGTACTCGAGGGCACGGAGATCAGAGAACAGATGGAACGGGGCGACGACTGGCGCGCGCATCTCCCCGGCCCCGTCGTCGAGGTGGTCGAAGAGATAGACGGCGTCGCCCGGATCAGGCAGGTGGGCAACACGGACACGAACGACGAATGATCACCCTCGCCTCCGACTTCGGCTCTCCGTACCCGGCCGCGATGCGCGGCGTCCTCGCGCGGAACACCGACGCCCGCCTCCACGACGTCGCCCACGACCTGCCCCGACAGGACGTCCGCGGGAGTGCGTTCTGGCTCCGGTTCGTCCTCTCCGAGTTCCCGCCCGCGGTCCACCTCGCCGTCGTCGACCCGGGCGTCGGCACCGACCGCGACGCCCTCGTCGTCGCCGCGGGCGAACACCGACTCGTCGGCCCGGACAACGGCCTCCTGCTCCCGGCTGCGCGCGTCCTCGCCGACGACGAGGACCAGATCCGCGCCGACGCCGCGCGCGTCGACGACCCCGCCTCGTCGACCTTCCACGGCCGGGACGTGTTCGCGCCGCTCGCCGCTGCCGTCCACGAACGCGGGGTGACCTCCCTCCGCGAGTCGGGGCGACTCGCCCGGACCGACCCCGTCGACCTCCAGCTGTCCGAGGCGACCCGCGCGGACGACGGCGCGTGGCACGGCGAGGTGCTCGTCGTCGACGACTTCGGCAACGCGGTGACGAACGTCCCCGGCGACGCCCTCGCGGACGCCGACTCGGCCCGGGTGAACGGAACGCCCGCGCCGGTCGTCCGCACGTTCGGGGACGTGGCCCCGGGCGAACGGCTCGTGACCGTCGGGAGCCACGGCTACGTCGAGTGCGACGTGACCGAGGGGAGAGGGTCGGAGGCCTTCGGCCTCTCGGCCGGCGACGCGGTCGAACTCCGGCTCTGACGGGGCGAGACGCCTCCCCTGTCGCCCGGGACGGCCACTCGTGACGCTCCTGCCACGCCGCCCCAGTCCGCACCGGTCGCGGCCCCGACGAACGAGGAACGATCTACGACGCCGCGGCCACGTCGTCGACACGGCGGATCGCCGCCGCACCGACCGCACCGGCCCTCGCGGCGACGGGGCCGGGGATACCGAACTCGACGGGGTCCGCGACCCGGACAGCGCCTCGCCGGAGTTTACCTCCCGGGGCACGGAGTCCGGAGCGATGCTCGAACGCGAACACGACTTCCGCGTGTTCGACCTCGACGCGGCCCTCCTGCCCGACCAGGGCGACCGCCGTCCGACCCCGGTCGAGCGGCTAGAGCGCGAGTACCGGCAGGCCGGCGTCGTCCGCGCTGCCGTCTCCCCGCCGCCCGGCGACCCGACGGAGTATCTCCGGGCGAACAACGCGGTCGCGCGCCTCGCCGTCTCCCGGCCCTTTCTCGCGGTCGCGCGTCTCGCCGGCCCGCGCGCCCCGAGCGAGACGGCGGCGGCGACGGTGCGGAACCTCACCGCCTCGCGCGCCGACCACCACCCCGGCCCCGAGGAGATCGCGTCGATCGCCTACGACGACCGATTCCACGCCGTCAGGCTGGACCCCGCCCGCGACGGCCTGCCCGACGCCGCGACGCTCGACCGACTCGCCGAGACGGGCCTCCCGGCGCTGGTGCGCGCGGGGCGGGGCTTCCCGCCCGCGGCCGCAGTGGAGACGGTGACCGCACGAGGCGTTCCGACCGTCCTCCTGAGTTTCGGGGGGTACCCCCTCGACCGCGAGCTGAGCGCCGAGGCGGTCGGCCTGCTCGACGACCACGAGAACCTGTGGCTCGGCACCGCACACGTTCCGTACCGCGACCTCGTCGAGCAGGCGGTCCGCGAACACCCCGACCGGGTCGTGTTCGGGAGCGGCGCGCCCGACCCCCACCCGAACGTCGGCGTGATGGCGCTCCTGACGCTCGACGTTCCCGAGAACCTGCTCGGACGGGTCGTCACGGACAACCCCGCGCGGGTGGTCGACGCGCTCGAGGCCTGAGTCTCCGTCTACCGCCAGTCGTAAACGGCGACTGCGCGGTCGTCGCGCGCCGACAGACCGTGGGGGTTGCGTGCGACAGAGCGGTCCCGTCCGCGTGCGACGATGGCGTCCGAGGCGCCCGTGACGACCCCCGAGACCACGTCCCGCCCGTCGCCGAGCCACGCCGTCGGGCGTCCGTCGCCGCGGACCACCTCTCGAAGACTCGCCGCCGCGTCCGTGACGGCCTCGCGGACCGTGACCGTCGCGACGTCGGCCCGCAGGCCGTAGCTCTTGACGAGACGGTAGGTCAGCGCGCGGTATTTCCAGCCCCAGTCCCGGTCGGTCCGGCCGCCGTCGGCCTCGTACTCGTGGGTGGCCGTCATCGCGTCCGCCCACTCGATGCGGCGGCCCATCCCGCCGAGGCGGTGCGCAAGGTCGCGCGCCCCGCCTGTCTCCAGGTACTCGTCGAACCCGTCGGCGGCCCGGAGCGCCGCCGCGCGGACGGCGACGTTCCCCCCGTCGAAGAAGGTGACCTCGCCGTCGGCGATAGTGGAGCGCTCGCGCTCGGCGGCGGTGACGCCGGCGCGCAGGCGGCGACGGCTCGGTCCGGCGACGGCGTCGGCGTCGGTCTCGCGGAACCGCTCTCTGACGGCGTCGAGCCACTCCTCTCCGACGACGAGGTCGTCTCCGAGGAAGACGACCACGTCGCCCGTCGCGGCCTCGATGCCGGCGTTGCGCGCGACGTTGAGCGTGCGGGTCGACACCTCGACCAGCACGTCGACGTCGTCGCGCGCCCGCACCATCCCCGTGGTCCCGTCGGCCGAGGGACCGTTGACGACTATCACCTCGGCCCCGGGCGCGTGCGCCGCGAGCGAGTCGAGGGCGCCCACGAGTCGGTCGCGCCCGTTGAGAGTGGGAACGACCACCGAGACGTCCATACCTCTCTGTAGTCGGGAGGGCGCTAAAACGGTTCGCTCTCTCGCCCCGTCACCCGCGCGCTCCAGTACGAGACCGAGGCGAGGCGGTCGCCGACCGGCGTCTGACCGACCGCGACGTCCACGTCGCGGAGTTCGTCGGCCACGCCGTTCGGGATCTGGCGGTAGAAGCCGAACGGGAGGACGAAGTCGTGGCTCTCCTCTGTTGGCTCCAGCTCCACCTCTGCGAACAGGTCTGTCACCTCGTCGCGGTCGTACAGCCGCGAGCCCATCGGGAGCGCCCAGTTGTAGAGCACGCGGACGCTCGCGGCGTTGAACGTGTCGAAAAAGACCTGATCGCGGGCGACCCGGGCCATCTCCGAGAGGTAGGTCGCGGGGGTGTCGGCGAGGTGAAAAAACCGCATCGCGAAGACGGCGTCGAAGCTGTCGTCGGGAAACGGGAGGCGGCCGGCGTCGCCGCGCAGGAAATCGACCTGCCGACCGGCCCGCCGGGCCTTCTCGCGGCCCTGTGCGAGCATCTCTGCCGAGATATCCAGGCCGACGATGTCGGCACCCCGTTCCGCCAGCGCGACGGTGAACCGACCCGTCCCGCAGGCGATCTCGAGGACCTCCTTGCCCTCGACCGGCGCGAGGGCGTCGAGGACGGCCTGTTTCTCGCGCCGGTCGATGAGCCGACCGCCCCGAGAGAACCGCTTCTCGTCGTACTCGGCGGCGACGTCGTCGGCCTGGTACCACTCCTTCCCCTTCACGTCGGTCGAACCGCGACACCGCCGGGTGAAAACCGTGGCGAATGCGGCGCGGAATATGGTGTGTATTAACACATCCCCACAGTATTAAGTTAACCTTTAGCACCCGACGGGCAGTTAAGCCGATATGTCAGCCGTCGAGTCCGGTCGGCTCTCCGAGGACGAGTACCGCGAGCGGCTCCGCGACCTGCCCCCCAGCGCGAAACTCGTCGCGAAGGTACTCGAGATCGAATCGCCGCGCTCGCAGGAGGAGGTCGCCGGCGAATCGCTGCTCCCCGGCCGAACCGTCCGGTACGCGCTCGACCGACTCGAGGAACGCGAGATCGTCAACGCGCGCCACGACCCTCGAGACGCCCGCCGGCGCGTCTACTCGCTGCGCCGGTAGTGCGACGGATCGCCCTCCCGCGCGAGGGCGTTCCGACCGAGAGCGTCAACGCGTACCTCCACGACCCGCCCGACGGCCCTGCGCTCCTCCTCGACCCCGGCGTCGACGACCCCACACTCACTGCGGCGCTCGACGGCGTCGACGTCGGTCACGTCGCTCTCACCCACGCCCATCCCGACCACGCCGGTGCGCTCGCCCGCGTCGCCGCGGCGACGGACGCGACCGTCTGTGCAGCGGCCGGCCACGAAGACCGCTTCCGCGCGGCGACAGGGGTCGCGCCCGACCGTCGTCTCACAGACGGTGACCGGGTCGCCGGCACGCGGGTTCTCGCGACGCCCGGGCACGCCCCGGACCACCTCGCTTTCCTCGCCGACGCCGGCGCCGCCTGTGGCGACCTCGCGGTCGCGTCGGGCAGTCTCTCCGTCGCCGCGCCCGACGGCGACGTCCGGGCATACCTCCGCTCGCTCCGGCGGCTCCGCCTGCGGGACCCCTCGCGGCTGTTCCCCGGCCACGGCCCCGTCGTCGACGACCCGCGCGAGACCATCGACCGCCTCTACGACCACCGGCGTGACCGGGAGCGCCAGGTCCTCGCGGCGGTCCAGGCCGGCGCGCGCGACCCCGACGAGACGGTCGACGGCGCATACGACGCCGAACTCGGACCCCTGCGGGCACAGGCCCGCGCCACGGTCGTCGCGCACCTCGAAAAACTCGCCGCCGAGGGGCGCGTCGTCTGGTCTCCCGCGAGCGAGACGGTCGAGCCGGCGTGACTGTGCTTTTGTTACTCCGCCTCCGACGACGCCCGTGGAGACGCTAGAGGCAGACCTCGCCCGCGCTCGCGCCCTCGATGTCGACGCCCTCGCCGACGCCGTCGAGTCCATCGGCTTCGAGTGCACCCGCTGTGGCGCCTGCTGCAAGGGCTACGTCGACGACGAGGGGGGTGACCCCCACACCGCGACCGTCTTCCCCGACGAGGTGCGCGACCTCCAGGCCGCGACGGAGTACGACTGGCGAGACGTTGCGCGCCCGATGCCGTACGGACTGACGGGCGACGACGCGACCGGCGAGACGTTCGAGTGGGCGCTCGAGACCGACGACTGCGGGGACTGCACGTTCTACGAGGACGGCGAGCGCGCGGACGACCCCGGCCGCTGTACCGTCCACGGCGACCGACCGCTCGTCTGCAAGACCTACCCGTTCAGCGTCGGACTCGGGGGGACTGGCCAGCCGATGGGCGGCGTCGTCGACGAGGAGGGGCCGGTCCGCGCCCACGAGTGCGAGGGGCTGGGGCGAGCGATCTCTCGCGAGGACGCCGAGGAACTGGCGCGAGCGCTGAAAGAGCGTGCGATCCGAGAACTCGAAGAGGCGATCGCGGTGCGAGAGAACTACCGACCCACGGACGAAGACGGCGTCGTCGTCCACGACTCCGAGGGCCAGAAACGGCCGGACGGGTCGCCCCTCGACGACTGACCCGCGTCGGAACGCTTTATTATGCGCCGGGAGACGCGGCTGTCACTATGGAGATCTCCGAGCAACTCCTCTGTCTGTTCAGCGCCGAGGTCCGCGCCGAGGGCGACCGCTACGTCGTCGAGGTCCCTCGCCGCGAGGTCGAGGCCGGGTCGATCGAGGCCGGCGGCACCTACCGCGTCGCGCTCATCGCCGGCAACGCGGCGTCAGACGACGGCGGGGCCGCCGACGGGGCCGCCGAGACGCCGACCGACGAGCCCCAGCCGCCCGTCGAGGTCGGCGAGGTGCGCTACGTCGAGATCGAGGATATCGGCAAGCAGGGCGACGGTATCGCCCGCGTCGAGCGCGGCTACGTCATCATCGTCCCCGGAACGGAGGTCGGCGAACGGGTGAAGATCGAGGTGCGCGAGGTGAAGTCGAACTTCGCGGTCGGCGACGTCGTCGACTAAACCCGCGCGAACCGGTCGAGCGCCGTCCCGTCGATCCGCGGTACCGTCTCGTGGGGTCGCCCGACCACGAGGTCCGCAGCCCGGTCCTGTCCGATCCCCGGGATCGCGCGCAGTTCGTCCAGCGACGCCGCGTTGAGGTCGAGCGGGTAGGGCACGCCGGTCACCGACCGGTAGCCCCAGTCGACGACGGCGACGTCCATGGTCTCTCCCAGTTCCCGTTCGCCCGGCACCGCGACGAGCAGGGAGTACGTGCCGAGCTGTCGGCCGAACGTCCGGCCGTCCTCGTGGTACTCCGTGTGGACGTCCGGCAGGACGGTCCCGGGCGGCGCGACCCGCTCCAGCATCGGCCGGTCGACCTCCTCGCGCACCGCGCGTTTGTACCGCTTGAACCGCTTTTTGTGCTTTCGAGCCAGTGAGGCGCCCGTCTCCGCCATCTCCGTCCCCTCGAACGCCATCACCTGCCGGATGTTCACCCGGCGGAGGAGCAGGCCGGCGTCCAGTACGCTGTCGAGGAAGGCGCGGTTGTGTTCGAACGTCTCCTCGCGCTCTCCCGCGAGGCCGTGAACGAGGTTGATCCCCGGCAGGAGCTTCGGCAGTCGTCGTGCCGCCGAATCGCCGTAGGTCGGCGCTGCCGACCGGTCCTCGCCGGGGCGCCAGCCCGCGGCCTCGTTCACGACCCGGACGGCGTCGAGACACTCCTCGGCGGTGACGAGCAGGTTGTTCTCCTCCTGGACCACCGGGTCGGCCGACTCCAGTCCGAACGCCGCGGTGTCGCCCGGCGTGTTGTGTTCGGCGATGATCTCGATCCCCTCGCGCGAGCGCTCGGGGTAGTCCACGATCGTCACCGGATTCATGTTGTCGAGGTGGAGCGTCCGAAGGTCTGGTGCGACTTCGCGGATCCCCTCGTACAGCCGCCGGAGAGCGTCGGGGTTCGGCGCCTCGCCGTCGCCGCCGAACGCGAGGATGTCCGCCTGCCGGCCGATCCGGAAGTCCCCCACGCCGTGGTCCGAGAGCGCGTCTACCTCGTCGACCACCTCGGCCGCATCGCGAAACCCGGGGTCACCGTACATCGGCTCCGTGCAGAACGAGCAGCGGTAGGCACACCCGCGCGAGGTCTCCAGTTCGGCGATGAGGTAGTCGGGGTGGTTCGGGTGTTGCTCGACGACGAACGCGCCCTTGCGGGCCCAGCGCGCGACCTCGTCGTAGTCGCGGTAGCGGTCCTCGAAGCCCTCCAGCCCGCCGTGGACGAGGTCGTACGCCGCCGCCTCGACGTCCGCCATCGCGACGAAGTCGTAGTCGAGGTCGTCGCGGGACATATCCTGTGCGCCCGCGTTCTCCTCCCCGACGCCGAACCGAACCGGGCCGCCGAGGAGCGTCGTTCCGTCGGCGGTCCACGCGATCTCGCGCACCTCGTCCGGTTCGGCTGGCGTGCCCCCGACGTAGCTCCCGGGGACGGTCATGCCGCCGGTGTAGACGGTGAGGTCGGCGTCGACGACGTCCCGCCAGCGCGAGCGCTCGTCGCGCAGGCCGTCGATGGTGTGGTAGGTCACCTGCGACTCGGGCACGCCCGCGTCGACCAGCGCACCCGCGGTGTAGCGCGGATACGTCGAGACGTAGGGTGGTACCCCGAAGTGGGCGGGTTCGTCGACGTAGCCGTCGACGATGGTCACCGACAGGTCCGCGGGGTCCCTCATACCCTCCCGTGACCGTCGCTCGGCAAAGTATCGTGCGGTCGGACCGCGCTCCGCGCCGGTCGTCAGTCGCTCGCGCCGCCCGTCTCGTCGGCGAGCGGGTAGATCGCCCCCTCTACCCGCCAGTCGTCCGTCTCCGGGACGAGGGTCGTCCCGAGCGCCAGTTCCGTCCCGACGGCGGCGGCGAGGGCGTCGAGGGCGTCGCCGTCTGCGTCCGCGACGAGACGGTCGGCCAGCGACCCGGGAACTGTTACGTGGTCGCGCAGGCCGGCGAGGTTCGTCGCGCGGCGCCCGCGTTCTGCCTCGCCCGTCCCCTTGTACCGCTCGTCGTGGAGGCCGAGACGGTCGAAGGTCGCCGCGGGGTACGTCTCCAGCACGAGCGGCCGAGCGTCGGCGTCCCTCGCGCGAGCGGCCGCGTGGTCGAACGGCAGCACCCACGCGTCTCCGTTCGCCACGAGCGGTCGCAAGAGCCCGGTCGTCCCGTGGTAGGTCTGTCTCTTCACGAAGAAGTGGTACGGCGAGAACGAATCGAGCGCGTCGTCGCAGGCCCGCCGGGCGTAGGTCCGCGCGCCCGGCGTCGCGGCCTGACACGCGGCATCCATCGCCGAGGGGTCCGCGAACCCCGCGACCGCGTCGAGCGTCTCTCGCCACGTCGTCGCGCCGAGCCCCCGCGCGACGACCGCAGGGAGAGCGAACGGAAAGTCGAAACCGACGGCGGCGTCGTCGAGGCCGCGGACGGCCCCGACGAGCGCGTCCACCGTGGCCTCGGGGTCGGCGCCCGCAGGATCTACCCGCTCGCTCGCCGGCGCACAGGCGCGGAGACGGAGGCCGTCGTCGGTCCGTTCGCACACGGCGACCCAGACGTTCTCGCGGGCGTCGCGCGCGCCGCTGAAGTCGACGCCGACGACACGGTTCGGCCGGTCCACACCGTGGCTCGGCGGCGCGCGCACTCGACGGTTTCGGCGTCGGGCCAACGTTTTCATCTGCGGCCTCCAATCGCCACCTGTGCCACCTACGAAGGAGGTCAAGTGTCTCGATTCGGACTGCGTTCTCGACATGTTCGAGAACCACTACACGTACGACGTCCCCGACGACCACTCGGTCGCGGACCTCACCTGTCCGGCCTGCGGGGGGACAGACCTCGAAGCGATCGAGCTGTAGCCGCCGTCCGTTGCGTATAACTGTCGTGCGGCCCGATTACCACCCGATGAGCCCACACGACAGCGGACGGACGCGGGGGTGGCGGGCGTGAGCGGCCTCCGCGAGTTCGGCGAGAACGCCGCCGCGGCGGTGCTCGAACGGGTCGGGCGCGGGATGAGCCGCGTCCAGGAGAAACGCCCGCTCGCCCACGACCTGCTGGAGTCCGACGACGCCTATCTCGTCGTGTTCGACGTGCCCGGGGCAGAGCGGAGCGACGTCCAGGTCCGCTACCTCGACGGCGAGGTGCAGGTCCAGGTCGACCGCTTCCGCGAGTTCCACGAGGGGTTCGAGACGGTGTTCCCCGGACGGGGGCTCTCGCTCGACGGCGCCGCGGCGCTCCCGGACGACGCGCGCGTCGACGCCGAGTCTGCGTCGGCGACGCTCGCCGAGAACGGCACGCTCCGGGTCGAGGTGCCAAAGCGCCGCCCCGACTCCGCCGGGACGGTCGAGGTGGTCGACGAAGACGACGAGGACGACGAAGACGAGGGCCCGGAGCGGGTCGAGGTCGACGAAGGCGCCGACGCCCACGACGACCACGACGAAGACGACGAGGCCTAGCGGAGGTCGTCCAGTCCGGCCGCGGCGTAGCCGACGACCGTGTCGACTCCGGCCTCGCGGAGTGCCCCGACCCGTTCTCGCACCTCGTCTGTCGGACCGACGAGCGCGTAGTCACGGGCCGCCTTCGAGAGTACCTCTCGCGCCCGACCCGTCGCGCTCGCGTCTGTCGGCGCGTCTGCCGGGAGCGCCCGTGCCACGGGCCGACGCCGCGCGGCGTACGCGCCGACCGCGTCGAGGATCGCGTCCTCGCCATCCTCGAAGACGACGGGAACGTAGACGGCGACGCCCTCGGTGAACCCGGCGTCCCGGAGGGCCCGGACCGCTCGCGTCGTCGTCGGCGCGAACAGGTCGAACTGCGTGCCGCCCACGGCGAGGGCGACCCGTTCGACGCCCTCGGTGCCGACCCACGCGTCCGGGTCGGCCGCACGCGCGGCGCGCAGGCGGCTCGCGTATCCGCGTGCGGCCTCGTGCTCGGCCATGTAGTCCGTGTTGCCGGCGACGACGACCCGCCCGACCCCGTCGGGGAGTCCGTCGAGTGCCGAGTCGTCGCCGAGGGGGTCGTAGCCGTCCACGCGAACGGGCGTGGTGAGGCGCACCCCACGGTCGGCGGCGAGCGTCCGGAGCGCCGCCGGGTCTGGTCGGTCGGCGCGCCCCTCGTCGTCGACGACGACGTCGAGGCCGGCGGGGAGCGTCGTCGCCGCCCGGAGGTCGACTTCGGTCGGCTTCAGGGCAACGGCGTCGAGTCCGGCGCGGATGGCGGCGGCTGTCACGGACACTCTCGCTCGTGCGCCGACGTAAGCGTTCAGGACGGGCCGGGGTCGACGTCTGCGTCGGGGTCGACGACCCGGTCGACCTCTGGGGGGGTCTCCCAGTCTGTCGCGAGTTCGAGCAACTGGACGAGCATCCGGCCCGTCGCGCCCCAGACGGTGTAGCCGTTCACGTTGAAGAAGTGGAGGCGGATCTCCCCGTAGTGGGGGTGGTCGCGGCGCTCGGACTCGTAGTTGTCGGGGTCGACGAGTCCCGCGGCGGGCAGGGTCACCACCTCGGCCACCTCGCGCCCGTCGGGGACGTACTCCCGGTCCGGAACCCGCCCGACGTACGGTCGGACGGCGTACTCGCTGACGGTCCGGATGTCGTCGAGCCGGTCGACTATGTCGACCTCTTCCGGACGGAGTCCGATCTCCTCGTCGGCCTCGCGGAGCGCCGTCGCGCGCAGGTCGGCGTCGCTCGGCTCGCGCCCGCCGCCGGGAAAGCCCATCTGTCCCGGGTGCTGACCGAGATTGTCGGCCCGGCGGATGAACAGCAGGTGGTCGCCGTCGGCGCGGGAGACGACGCCCGCCAGCACCGCCGCCTGTCGTGGCTCGTCGTCGACAGCCGTCGGGTCGAGAGCGCGGACGCCCGAGAGGTCCAGTCGCACCGCTCGACGAGACGCACCCCCGGGTAGTGTGCCTGTCGGTGGCGCGGCGGTCGAGCACCGACTCCTCTCACTCCTCTATCTCGGCCAGCACGTCGTCCAGCCGTTCGCGCACGCCGCTCGCGTCGGCCTCCGGCGCCCACGCCTCGAGGTCGTAGGTCGCGTCGAGGAGCAGTTCGACCCGCTCGCGGTCGCCCGCCCCGACTGCGCGCGCGGCCGCCTCGCGCAGGCGGCCCTCGGCGGCCTCGACCACCGCCGCGCGCTCGACCGACCGCTCGGAGACGTCGAGGACGTGCGGCAGGTTCTCGCCCCCGGTCGGGAGCCGCGGGAGTGCGCCGGGGCCGGCGACGTACAGCCGTCCGTCGTCCCGGTCGACCGCGACCAGCCTGAGTCGGCGCTCGGCCTCCTCGACTGCCGCAGCCAGCGCCGCCTCGTCGACCGTCTCGCCGGCGCGGAAGGCGACCTCCTCTACCGCGCGGTCGAGTTCGTCCGGCGTGAGCGCGCCGAACTGGTCGACGATCCCCGCCAGTTCGTCGCCGTCGATCACTCGCTCACCTCCCCGGCATCGACGGTCACGACGTCGGCGAGGTCCGCGGCGGCGGCGTCGGCGACCGTCTCGGGAGCGAGCGGCGCGGCCCGCCACGCGGGGAGGCGCGGGGGGGCGTCGGTGGGCGGCGCGACGGCCTCGGCGTAGGCCGCGACCTGCTCTTTCTCGCGCTCGCGGTCGTACGTGAGGCCGTTGAACCCCGCGTCGGTCGCGTACGCGTCGACGTACCGGGCGGCGGTCTCGTGGTAGCGCGCGCGGAGCGCGGCGTGGTCTATCTCTACGCCGTGGGACCTGACGGCGCGCAGGAGGCGCCCGCCGACGTCCGCGCTCATCGACGCCAGCCCGCCCGCGCCGGAGACCGACCGGTGGCCGTGTTCGTGAGTGCCGAGGTCGACCTGTGCGGTGCCGGCGAAGCCGGCGTGTTCGAACGCGGACGCGAGGACGCCGACCTCGAGCCCCCACCCCCGGTCGAGGGGGAGCCCGGCCGCGAACTCGCGCGTCGCGGCGAACTCGCCGGCGAGCGCGTAGCGGAAGGCACCGAGATAGGCGAGTAGCGGGTGGTCGCGGGCGTCGTGGCGGTCCGCGAGCGCCTCGACCAGCGGCTCGTAGAACAGGCGGTTGAGCCGGCCGTAGAGCTGTCGCGGTTCGCCGGGCGCGGGTGACTCCACGCGGGCGTAGTAGCCCTTCGAGAACTCGTGGCCGCGAAAGAGCGGGTAGAGCAGCCGACGAACGGTTCGGCGGCGGAACCCCTCGGCGTCCACGTCGTGGACGACGACGTAGGGCGCGTCGGTCGCGAGCGCGGCCCCGAGGCCCACCCAGAGGTCGCGGCCCTTTCCGCCCGGGCCGTCGAGGCCCGCCTCGGCGAGTCGCTCCGTGACGCGCGGGCCGCCACACCAGCAGGTCGTGAGCGGCAGCGAGAAACCGTCGAGCCAGTCGTGGATCGGACCGACGCGCTCTGCGGGTGCCCGGAGCGCGACGACCACCTGCGCCGGGTCGAGGGCGGCGAGTTCCGTGAACACCCGCTCGGTCGCCGTCGCCCCGTAGTCGCGCTCCGTCATCGGCACGACGACCGCCGCCTCCCCCGTCGGTGCCGGAGGGTCCGCGTTCCCCAGGTCGTGAAGCGTCGTCACGCGCTCCTGACCGTACTCCATCACCAGCGACAGGGCGTGGGCGGACTAAAATCCGTTCCTCGCCGTCTGCCGCGGTTTTTTGTCCGGAGCCGCCGAACCGCCACCGATGAAATCCGTCCGCAAGGGACTCCGGGACGGCGACCTCGAGAAGGACACGTACGACCGGGTCAACTGCGCGGCCTGCGGGCAGACGCTGAAGACACAGAACGACCCGGACGAGGTGTTCTCGGTCCGGATCTGCCCGGACTGCGGCACCGAGTACAAAGACCTCCGCTGACCGGGGGCAGGCAGACGCCTCCGGGTCAGGCGAACGTCTCGTCGAACGCACGCGCGCCGAGCGGGTCGAAGGTGCCGGCCGCGAGGTTCTCGCGGACGTGTTCGGGCCGTCCGGACCCCACGAGCGCTGCGGTCACTCCGGGGGCACTCCGCGCGAAGTTGAGCGCCTTCTGTGCCGGCGTGTCTCCCGCGGCCGTCTCCGCGACCGCCTCGGGCAGGCTCCGCGCCAGCGCTCCCTGCTCGAGCGGTGCGCTCACGAACGCGTTCAGGCCGACCCGGTCTGCGTACGCCAGCGCGCTCAGCGGCCCGTCCACGCCGTCGACGGCGTGGACCTCCGCGGTGAACGCGTCGGCCATCGTCGCGCTGAACGGCAGTTGGACCGCCGCCAGCCCGTGGTCGGCCGGGTCGCGGCCCGTCCGTTCTGCCGCCGCGCGCGCCCGGCCGACGACCGTCGGGAGCGAGAGGTGGCGCCCGTCGTCCGGCGGGACCCGGAAGGCGTCCCACGTCGCCACGCCGTAGGCGCCGATATCGCCCGCGGTCCGGCGCTCCTCCAGCCGCGCGAACGCGTCCTCGAGGAGGTCGTAGACCGCCGCGCGCGGCCGCGTCGTCAGCTGCGTCTCGGGGTTGTGGACGTAGTACAGGTCGACCGTCTCGACCCCGAGCGCCGACAGCGAACGGTCGAGGGTCGCGTCGAGAAACGCGGGCGTCATCGCGTGGCTCCCCCGGGCGAGGTCTCCCGGGTCGAGCGGCCCGTTCTCGACGAACGTCCGGCGCACGTAGGCAGCGGGGTCGTCGGGCCGCGCGCCGTCGAACGGGACGAACCCGCCCTTCGTCGCGAGGACGACGGCCTCGCGGTCCACGGACGCCTCGCGGAGCGCCTCGCCGACGACCCGTTCGCTCCGGCCACAGCGGTAGTTGGCGGCGGTGTCGACGAGGTTCGCCCCCGACTCCAGTCCCTCGACCAGCGCCGCGCGGTAGCGGTCGTCCACGGCGACGGTCGGGTCGCCGAGGTAGGTGCCCATCCCGATCGAGGAGACCACGCCGGGGCCGAACCTGCGGAAGTACGTGCGGCCGTAGGCGTCCCCGAACCGGCCGCGGTACGCCCACGTCGCCTCGCGCGTCGCCATCATTCGGCCCCGTCGAGCGCGCGGAACACCCGTTCGACGAGGTCGTTCCGGTCCGGTTCGGGGAGACCGGTGCCGTCGCCGTCGGCCCGTGCGATCGGGATCTGTCCCCCACCCATCCGGGCGTGGCCGCCGCCGTCGCCGCCGGGGCAGTCCGCCGCGACCCCCTCGATCGTCCGGCCCATGTGGACGCGGTCGTCGCGCGAACGCCCGGAGAGATGGACCACGCCGTCTGATTCGCCACAGACGACGACCGCGGTGACCCCTTCGAGACGCATCAGTTCGTCCGCGGCCTGTGGGATCGCGTCGACGTTCGAGATCGAGCCCACGTCGCTGACGGCGAACGAGCCACGGACCTCGCGCCCGGCGATGGCGCGCGCCTTCGTCTCGAGGACGTCCGACCCGACCTGTGGGTTTGCGACCCGGTCGAGCAGCTCCTCGTCGACGCCGGGGTAGAGGTAGCCCGCCGCGGCGAAGTCTGCGGCGTTGGCCCCCTTCGTGAGCCGGTCGGTGTCCGCGAGAATGCCGTAGAGCAGCCCGGTCGCTGTCAGAGAGGGAACCGTGAAGTTCGCCCCCACCTCGCTGGCGTGTTGGTCCGGCGGGACCGGTGTCGCGTCGAGGTCGCCGAACTGCTCGGCGACGATGCTCGCCGTCGCGCCGTAGTCGGTTCGCACGTCGGTGAACTCCTCGCCGCTCCCGCTCCCGGGGTGGTGGTCGATGACAGCGACGGGCAACACTGCGTCGGCGCCGGCGAACCCCCGCGGTTCGTTGTGGTCGACCAGCACTACCTGCTCGGACGCGAGGTCCGAGACGTGTTCGATCCGGTCCATATCGAGGTCGAGAACGGTCCGGAACGCCCGGTTCTCCTGGTGGCGGACCGAGCCGCTGTACTGGAGCGTCGCCCCCGTGTCGACCTGCTCGGCGAGCGCGGCCACCCCTGTCGCCGCGGCCATCGCGTCGGGGTCCGGGTTCGGATGCATCAGCACCGCCACCTCATCGAGGTCCTCGAGCAGCCGTCGGAGGCGCACCCCCGCCGGTCGGCGGTAGCGAAGGAGCGCGACGACGCAGACCAGCACGGCCAGCGCGAGCGCCGCGATAGCCGCTGTAACCTCTGGATTCGCTGCCGCGGCGTCGACGATATCGCGGAGTACGACCCACGGCGCTTGCATAGTACCGTTTCCATCACTCCCCGACCGACAAAAAGCCCGCCCTCTACTCCGGGCGCTCGTCGAGCGCCGCGCGGTAGCCCTCGCGGAAGGTCGGATACCGGAACTCGTAGCCGTATCCGCGGAGCCGGTCGTTCGAACACCGCTTGCTCGTCCGCAGGCGTCGCTCCGCCGCGTCCGAGAGGTCGCCCGCCGCCAGCCGCTCTGCTATCGTCTGTTTCGGCGGTCGGTCGCGCCCGCATTCGTCGGCCAGCCAGTCGGCGAACTCCCACTTCGAAACCGGCTCGTCGTCGACGACCAGCACCGCCTCTCCCCGCCCCACGCCCGTCTCGAGCAGGTGTGCGACCGCACCCGCGGCGTCGTCGCGGTGGACCATGTTCAGGTAGCCCTCGGTGACCGGGCCCTCCAGATACCGTTCCAGCCGGTAACGCCCGGGGCCGTACAGCCCGGCAAACCGCGCGACCGTGGCGTCGAACGGCGCGTCGAACGCCGTCTGTTCTGCCTCGACCAGCACCTCCGTCTTCGGCGTCGTCGGGTCGAGCGGCGTCGTCTCGTCCACCCAGTCGCCGCCGTGGTCGCCGTAGACGCCCGTCGAGGAGGTGTAGACGAGCCGGTCGGGGGGGTCGACCCGCGCCGCGAACGACCCGACTGCCGTTGCCAGTCCGTCGACGTACACCTCGCGCGCCGCCGCGGCCCCCCGGCCGCCGCTGCTCGCCGCGAACACCAGCCAGTCGGCGTCGGGGACGGCGTCGAGCGAGCCGGCGTCGGTCACGTCCGCGCGGACCGCCCGCAGGCCGGCGTCTTCGACGGCCGCCAGCCCCGCCTCGGAGCGGCGGACGCCCGTCACGTCGTGGCCCGCGTCGGCCAGTTGCCGACCGAGTTCGAGGCCGACGTAGCCACAGCCGAGGACGACGGCTCTCACGACCCGCGCTCGGCCACGAACTGCTGGATCGACGCCAGCTGTGCCAGCGTCATGGACGCTCGGCCCTCCAGCGCCTGCTGTACCTCCTGTCCGGTCAGGTCGTGGTCGATGTTCGCGGCGACGGTGTCGACGTCGACCACCGCCGTCGCCATCGCCATCATCATGTGGTCGCGCAGGAGCGCGAGTACCGTCTCGGCGTCGCCGACGTCCTCGTCGACTGCCATCACGGCGGCGGCGTCGTCTACCGAGAGGTCGGGGACGTCTCCGCCTCCGGCGAGCCGGGAGACCGCCGCGGCGTCGACTCCCGTCTCGGCGGCGACGGTCTCTGCGTCTCGCTCGCCGATGGCGGCTCTGAGTTCTGCTTCGTACGCCTCGCGTAGCGTGGCTGGCGACAGCGATCCGGGGTTGTCGGCGGCGTCGTGGAGCATACACGGGACTCGGGATGCGCCCGCAAAACCGTACCGCTCAGCGCGTCTCGTTCGACCCGCGCCGCGTCCACCCCGGCGAGCGCTCGTCCGCGTCCCCGCCCACGTCGCCGACGCCCCGTCCGCCCGGCGGCACCGCGACGACGACGGTCGTGTCCGTCTCGAACGACACCCGCTCGTCGCGGCCGAGTCGCTCGGCGTCGCCGTCGCCGTCCACGTCCAGCCGAGCGGTCGAGCCGTCCCGCACGTACGCCAGTTCCTCGCCCGGAACGCCGCGGCGCGTTCGCACCGCGAACCGCGCCCACGATCCGCGGACGTCGACCCGCCAGACGTTGACGGTCAGGTACCAGTACCCCGGCACGGGCGCGACCGGGAGGCCCGCTACGGGCGCCGCCGGCGCCTCGTCGCTCGCCGCACGGCCGAGGGCGCGCCGGTACGCCTTCCGTCCGGGTCGGTCGACGCCGCCCGTCACGGCGCTCTCTCCCTGTCGCGTCGCCTCCGCACGGACCGTCGTCGCCGTCCGCCGGAGCAACTGGTCGTTCAGGCCCGACGACTGTACCGCGTCCACGAGCGCCGGCCGGAGCGCCGCCCTGATCCGGTCGCGGGCAACCGCGTCGCCGCCGGTCCGAGCCGTCGTCTCCTCGGCGACGGCGGCCGCGAGTGATCCGTTCGTCGCCGCGAGCGCGCGCGTCCCCGGGCCGTTCCAGCGCGAGCGCGCCGTCCGGATCGCCGTCCGGCGTGTCCCCCCGCCGAGTGTCGTCTCGCGCGCCAGCACGCGGTCGGCGGCGTCGTACACGCCGTCGAGACTCCGCTCGGTCGCGTCACGGAGCCGGTCGCGCCGGGCGACCTCGCTCGCGTTCGCTGTCTCCGAGGCGACGAGTGTCCGTCCGGCGGTCCGGAGGTCGGTCGGGTCTCCGGGGCCCGGGCTCGCAACCGTGTCCACGGCGTCGCCAGAGGGTATCGTAAACACGTTGACGTTTCGCGCCGCCAGCGGGTGGTACGACTCGTCGCGCGACACCGCGGCGGCGCGGCGGTGGCCGACCGCTTCGACGGCGAGATACGCGGGTGAGGCGTCCGGAACCGTCACCAGCGACCCGGCCGGCCCGCCCGTGGTCACGCGACGCTCGGGCGCGGTCACGTTTCGCCGGGCGCGCTGGCTCCGCGCGACTCGGTCGAGGCTCACGTTCGCCCGGTCGCGGAGTGTCGCGTTCAGCGCCGCCATCCGCTCGCGCCGTGCGCTCGCCCGTCGCTCCAGCACGGTCGTCACCCGAGTCAGGTACGTCGCCCGCGCCGCGACGCGCGCTCGCTCGGCCGCGCCGTCGTACGTCGTCGGTGCGTCGACGAGACCGGCTCGCCGGTCGCGCAGACGAGCCGCGAGCCGCGCCGGCGGGTTCGTCTGCCCGGTCGCGACCCGACCGCGTCTCACCGTCACCGAGACGTGCCGCACGCGCTCGCGCAGTCGCTGGAGGTCACGGTAGACGTACCGTTCGACCTGCTTCGGCCGGTCTCCGACGACCGTCGCGGACCGACGGATGGCGTCGCCGCGTGCGACCGTCGCGGCCACGCCGTCCGGCCCTCCCTGCGCCCCGAGCAGGCGTCTCCGGACCGCCGCTGGCGTCCCGGCCATGTTCGGCCCGTCGAGGGGGCCGCCGGGTTCGAAGGCGGGGTCGACGGTCCGGTTCGGCCCCGGTGCGCGTCGGTCGGGTTCGACGGTGAGGACCGTCCCGACCCGGTGGACCGTCGTCCACCGCCCGCGCGTCGTCTCCGTCTCGTTGCCGTCCTCCCACTCCCACGTGACAGTGTGAGAGAGCCGAACGCGCCGCTCGTGGGCCACGACCCGGCGCTCGCCGGCCGGGACGGTCGGGAGCGGTGCGGTCGCGTTCGTGACCGTCGCGTCTGCGTTCACGCGCGTCTCCGCCAGCGAGTAGTCCTCGCCCGGCTCTCTCGGCTCGGGTCGCGGTTCGCGCCGAACAGTCTCCTCGCGGGCTCGGAGCCGGCCGTGCGCCCGGTAGCCCGCCCGGATCGAACCGGTGAGTGACCGATTCGTCGCGCCGAACATCCGTCCGAGGCTCCGGTTCGCCGTCGCGCCGACACCGACGGCCGTCTCCGAGGACGGGCCGGGGAACGCGGCGGCGTCGAGGCGCGGTAGCGTCTCGTCTCTGGCCTCACCGCGCGGCGCGTTCGGCGCCGCGAGTACCTGGTCGGACCCGTTCGGCGGCGCGCCGGCCACGGCTGCCACGTCATCGGCGAACAGCCGTGCGTACGCCCGGCGCATCCCCCGTTTACCGCCCGGATCTGCGCGCCCGAACGCCGCCCGCTCGGCGTCGAGCACCGCGCCGTTGGTCGCGACGGCGACGTGGCGATTCGCGACGACGTTCTCGACAGGGAGGCCGTGGTACTGGCCGTAGCCTCGCGCCCACGCGAGCGGGTAGAGTCGTGCGGTGAGGCGCCTCCCCAGCCCCGGTGCGGTCGGGCTGGCGTTCAGTCGGCGCTCGAACCGCGTCGCCCGGTCGTGGAGCGTTAGCACCGGGACGGCGACGGTCAGGCTCGCGGTCCGCGTCTCGTTCACGACTTCGCGGCCGCTGCGCGTGGCTCTGTACCGAACGCCCTCGATCCGGACCCGGAGCGCCGTCCCGTTCGCGGCTCGCCCGACCGTCACGTCCCGCCTCGCGGCGCGGAGGGCCGACGGCGTCGGCGTCGGGGCGAGCGACGCCCGCGCTCGCACGTCGTCGCGGCGGTACGCCGTCGACCGCAGACTCTCGCGCGCGGCGACGTAGACCCGGACCCGGAGCGCGTCACGGAACGTCTCGTTCTCGCGGAGTACCCGGCCGGTCGGCGTCCCCGCGGGGTCGGTGACGGGTTCACGGGCGGCCTCGCGCGCCGCCTCGGCGACGGCCTCGCGGAGGGCGGCGTCGGCGCCCGCCTCTACCTGCCCCATCGCCCGGTCGAGCGCCCGGTCGTCGGAGAGCGGCCCCCGCGTCGCGAGCGTCGTCGCGTACGCTGTGCTCCCGAGGAGAAGGAGGACGCCGACCACCGCGAACGGTACCCGGCCGCGCTCGTCGTCCGCGAGTCTCACGCCGACCACCGCCGAACCACGACCCTGACCTCCCCGACGCGGACCGCCCGAGCGGCGGCCACAGGCGAGTCGTACCCCCCGCGCAGGTCTCGTTCGAACCGCTCCGCGAGCGCGCGTTCGATCCGGGCGTTCGCCCGGGTCACCCGCCCGCGGTCGAGCCGTCCGAGTTCGACGCCCGTCAGGTCGGCGGCGCGCCGGTAGCGGTGCCGAACGAGCGCCGAGACGGGGTAGTCCGCGCCGAGCGCGAACCGCATCGCCCCGGGCGGAAAGAGGGTCGTGACCGTCCGATCCGCGAGGAGCCGCGCGAGCGGGCCGTACCCCCGTTCGGCGGCACGCTCGGCACGCGCCCGCTCGATCCCCTCGCCCCGCCCAACGGCGACCCGCGCGGCGTTCACATCCGCGTCCGGCGGCGGGTCGGCCCCGACGGTCACCCGGCCTCCGACCGGCGCGCCCGGGTAGGGCCGCCAGTCCGCGACGACCTGTGTCTCCGCGCCGCCAACGGCGGCCGCGACGGCAGAGCGCACGCCGGAGACGAGGTCCGCCCGTGCGTGTGTCAGTCGCTCGCCCCCGACCGTGACCCGTCCGAGCGCCGCGTCGGCGAGGAGCCCGGCCAGCGGGCCGTGGACCGTCCGTTCGAACTCCGGACCGTTCGTGTCCGGGAACGAGACGCCGGTCCCGGTCGCCCGCCGCGCGCCGGGCGCGAGCGTGTAGTTCACCGTCGCGGTGGCAGTCGAGAGCGTCTCTGCGTCCGCGTCGGCGGCCGCGTGTCGACCCGGGGGTTCGGCCGCGTCGACCGTCGCGAACGCCGCGACACCGGCACTCACGAGCAGGAGACAGAGCGCCGCGTCGAGGACCGTGCTGGTCACGGCCACACCTCCACGCGGAGCGTCCCGGCGCGCACGTCCGCCGGTCCGAGGCGGACGCCGACCGACCGCGCCGCCGTCTCCGCCGACCTCGGCGGCGCCGGCCCCGCCGTCCATCGTCGCTCTGCGGTTCGCACCGTGACGTTCGTCCGGTACCCGTCCGGAGCGACCCGACGGCCCGCCCCGATACGGTCCGGCAGGACGACCGTCCCGTCGGGCGAGAGCGCCGCGTGCGCTCGGTCGAGAGCCGGCTTCGCGAGGTCGCGGTCCGCACGTCCCGGCGTCGCGTCGGCCAGCGCCCCGGCGTAGAGCCCCAGTCCGACGACGACGGCGAACGTCGCCGCGAGCGCCGCCGTCGGCTCTACCTGTCCCCTACGCGCCGACGAGCGTGACATCGACTCCCTCCCAGACGACGTGTCTGACCACGAGCGGTCCGTCGACGCGGCGCCAGCGGCTGTCGCGAGCCCGGGCCCGGGCGGCCGCCCGCCGGAACTCGTCCGGCGAGTCGTACTGCCTGTCTGGGCGCGCGCCGGCCAGTACCGTCTCCAGGGCCTCGTCGCTCGCGACGGGCGTCACCGGCCCGTAGACGAACGGCGCGTGGACGGTTCCCGCGTCGGACCGGAGGCCGACCCGCTCGGGGTCGATCCGCACCTCGGCGGCGTCGAGCGGGTGTTCCGCCCGCGCGCCGTACTCTGTCGCCGCCGTTCGATCCACTGTATCTGCAACGCCGGCTGCGTCTGGCGGCGGGGTCGTCGGGAGACCGACGGCGGCTCCGAGGAGCGCCGCGCTCGTCACAGCGACGCCGAGCCACGCGTACCAGCCGTCGACGGGTGCGTCGAACACGGAGTGGCTGGTCCCGTTCCCCGGTTTCAACCCTCGCTCTGCTGGCCCTGCCGGTCAGAGCAGCGCGCCCGCGACGACGACCGCCAGCAGGTACGTCGTCGTCGCCGTCGCGAGCGCGAGTCCGACCCGGTAGCCGGCGAGCGCGCGGTCCAGCCCGCGTTCGAGTCCGGTCGCGAGCGTCGTGAGCGTCGCCGCGAGGAGGAGGACGTACGCGCCGACCGCCGGTCCGAGCGCCGCGGCGGGCAAGGCCCGCCCGCCGACCACCCCGACGTCGCCGGTGATCCCCGCCGCGAGCGCGACGGTCGCCCCGCCGACCAGCGGACCGAACAGCGCCGCAGTGTTCGCGAGCGTCCCCGTCACGCTCGCGAGTTCTCGCCGTCCCTCGCGTTCGACCCGCCGGAGGCCGTCCAGGTGGTCGCCCATCTCCGTCAGCGCCTCGCCCGCCGCCGTCCCCTCTCGCGCCGCCAGCGCGAACAGCGCCGCCGCGCCGCGGAACCGGCGGCTCGGAGTCGCGGCCAGCGCGCCCTCTGTTCCGAGAAACGACTCCGGAACCGTCGCACCGAGCCGCCGCTGGCGGTCGACTGCCTCGGCGACCAGCCGGCCGGTCTCGCCGTCGAGCCGCGTCCCGGCGTCGGCGAGGGCCGTTTCCACCGACTCGCCGCGCGCGACGCGCCGTCCGACCACCCGCAGGAGGTCCGGCAGGTCCGATTCGGCCTCTCGCACCCGGTCACGAACCTGCTTGGTCGGACGGAACCGGACGACCAGCGCGACGCCGAGGCCACCTCCGAGGGCGGCGACGCCGACGGCCCACTGTCCGACGAGGGCGGCGGCGACGACTCCGGCGACGGCCGCCGCGACGACGCCGGCGCCGGCGGACCGCCACGCCCCGTCCGGCACTGCTGGATTGTCTCGACCGACGGACGGCGGCGGGAACGCGACCGGCCGACCGACCAGCAGACGTGCGCTCGCGGCGACGAGTACGACCGGGAGCAGGAGGTCGTAGACGAGGACGACGCTCGGGACGCCGACGCGCAGGCCGGCGACACTCGCCGCGGGGACGGTCCCGACGAGCGCGAGTGGAAGCAGGACACCGAAGGCGTACAGCCCGGAGAGCGGCCCGCGAACGTCGCTCGCAAAGTCCGCGACTCGTTCGCGCGTTCCGTCGAGCGTCGCGTCGAGTGCGCGCGAGAGCGTCCGCGCCCGCTCTGCCGGTGGGTCGTCGGCGCTCGCGACCAGCAGGCGGGTCGCCCGCGCGAGCGCCGGAAACCGGTCGCACCACTCGCCGCCGAACGACCGGAGCCCCGACCCCGGGCCGCCTCGTGCCAGCCGGACGTGCCGAGCGAGACTCGCCGCGAGTCGTCCCTCGCCGGTCCGTGCGGCGACTGCGGCGGCACGTTCGGGCGACGGCTCGACGTGTAGGCGGACCCCGATCCGTCCGACGAGGCCGGCGGTCGCGCCGAGCGCGCGCGTCCGCCGGACAGCCGCGAGCGCGACGGGTGCGCGCTCGACTCCGCGTCCCGTCGCCAGCCCGGCCGCCGCGCCGAGAGCGACGGCGACGACCGGTGGTCCGACAGAGCCCGTGACTATCCCGACGAGAATCCCCGCGGGGAGTGCGGCTCCTTCGCCCGCGCGAGCGACCGTCGTCGCGGACACGTCGAGCCCGAGGTACGCAACCGCTCGCCGGAGATCCTCGTCCGGCTCCGGCGTTCGTGGCGCGAGTGTCGCCAGCAGAACGAAGGCCAGTTCGACCCGACGAGTCTCGCTCACCGTCCCGCGACCCGGCCGCTCTCGCGGTAGGCCGCCGTCACCTCCGCCGGGTCGGTCCGTCCGGTTTCTGCGAGTCGACCGAACCGGTCCGCACGCCGCGCCAGCGCCTCGCGGACGTCGGCGTAGTCCTCGTCTGGCCCGCCGAGGGCGGCCACGAGCCGGCTGTTCCCCCGGTCGACGACGCCCGTTCCGCCCCCGCGGTCGTACAGCGTCTCGAAGGCCGGGCCGTCGGCCGTCGCGCGCACCTCGTGGAGCCCAGTCAGTCCGCGGTCCGGCGGCGGCGCGAGCGTGACGACGAGGTCGGTCGTCGCGAACGACGACGCCGGGACGCCGAGATCCGTGACGACCCGCTCGCGAACGGCCTCGGGCCCGTCGCCGTGGACCGTCCCGAGGACGGCGCTTCCGCTCGCGCCGACGCGCATCGCCTCGTACAGCGTCTCTGCCTCCTCGCCGCGAACCTCCCCGACGACGAGCGCGCCCTCGCCCAGCCTGAGCGCGGCCCTGAGCGCCTCGACCGGCGAGACTGCGGGCCCGTCGCGCCCGTCGGCCTCCGTCCGGAGTGCCTGGACGTCCCGACCCGCGTCGCGGAGCGCCGCGACGGGGAGTTCTGGCGTGTCTTCGATGACGACCGTCCGGCTCGCGGCGGGGAGTTCCCAGAGAAGCGCGCCGAGCAGCGTCGTCTTGCCCGCGCCGCGTGGACCGGCGACGAGGCCGGCCGCGGCACGCTCGACGGCGAGCGAGCAACACGCCGCGGCGTCGGCGGGGAGCGTCCCGTTCGCGACCAGCGCGGGAAGCGTCCACGCCTCGCGCGCGTCGCCCCGGACGGCAAAGCCCGCCCCGTCGCTCACGGGGTCGGTGACGCCCGCGACCCGGACTCGCTCGCCACGGACCGGGAGCGTCGCGTCGACGGTCGGACTGGCCCGAGAGAACGCCCGCCCGCTCTCGCGGCGGAGCCGCGAGGCGAGCGCCGCCGCGCCGGTCGGCGCGAGCCACGCGTTCGTCCGCATCCGCTCGTCGCCGGCGACGACCCGGACCGGGTTCTCGCCAGCCGGTGCGGTGACGAACGCGTCCGTCACCGCGGGGTCGGCGAACAGGTCCTCTAACAGTCCTGCGCCGCGCGTGTGCTTCCGGAGGACGTCCGCGACCGCCTCGACGGGCGTCTCGTCGCAGGCCTCCCTCTGGACCGCCTCGGCGACCGACGCACCAGCCGCGAGTCGCTCGCGGGCCGCCTCGAGCGTCGCCGTCGCGGCCCGGGAGAGCGTCGACTCGACCGGTGTCAGGTGGTAGCGTGGCCCGTCCGACGCGTCGTACACCCGAACGGTCGGCCCGGCGTTAAGATCGCGCCGCTCGCGCAGGCTCGCCTCTGCCGGCGGCGTCGGGTCGTACCGCACGCGTGCGACCGCCGGGCCGACACGCGCGCCGAAGGCGTCGTACGAGCCGACCCGCTCTGTAGCCGCTGCGAGCCCCGTCTCCGCGGCGATCCGTGCCGCCGGACCCGCCCGCCCCGTCGCCGCCCGCGCGGCCGCGAACGGGTCGGTCCGTGCCCGGTCGGCCAGCGCCTCGTCGTGGACCGTGACGCGCTCGACGAACCGCCCGGCCGCGAGCAGGAGCGCCGCCGTCGCGCCGTCGTAGCGGCGCACGACGCCCGCCCGGACGGTCCGGACGGCGTCGACGTCTCGGCTCGCCAGCGCGTCGACGGCGGTCGTCCGACAGGCCGACTCGGCCGCGAGGTCCCCCTCGCCCGGACAGCCGTCCGCGGCGATGTCGAGGACGGTCGTCTCGCTCCCGGGGGCGGTCTCGAACGACGCGACGCAGCGACAGTCGTCGGCCCCTTCGTCGCGCCCGAATCGGTCGAACGGGAACACGGGGACGCTGGCCGCCTCACCCGGTTTCAACCCTCGCCTCGCCGCCCGGACCGGCCCGCGCGACACGAACACCCGCGGGCGTCCCGACCAGGCCGAGTCGCAGGCGATGCCGGCCTGCCGTGTGCAGGACGACCGGCCCGTCCGGCGTCCGGAGGTCGACCGGGAGCGCGTGTCGTCTCGCCCGACCGCCGTCGAGCCGGTACCGCACCTCGTCGTCTCCACCCCGCAGCGCGACCCTCGCGACGCCGGCGTTCGCGAGCGACCGCGCGGGCAGGCGGAGAGAGACGACCCGGCGTGCCCCGGGGACGCCCGTGGCGGTCGGGTCGTCGCGGTCGACGAGCAGCCGGGCGGCGCGTTCGACCCGTTCGACGCCCGCATCGAGCCGGGCCGCCGTCCGGTCGTGCCGCCCGGCGTCGACCGCCGAGAACGCGACGCCCGCCACCGCGACCAGCAGCACGACGGCGAGGGCGACACGGATCACAGCGCGTCGCGGAGCCGCGCGCGGAGCGAACGGTCGTCCTCTCGCGGGCTCTCGCGCTCGCGGGCGTCGTCCCCGACGGCCGACTCGGGCGGGCGAGGCACCCCCGCGGCCTCGCTCGCGAGGGCGGCGTCGGTCGTCTCCTCGGCCTCGAGCGCCGCGACCCGCGTTTCGAGGTCGTCCACGCCCGCGAGGGCGGCGTCGGCGCGGCGTTCGACCTCCTCGTCGGCGCGGTCGACCTCGCCCACGAGCCCGCGCAGGGCGTCGAGGCCCGACTCGACGGCCGCGAGTCGGTCGTCGATCTCGTCGGCGCGCGCTTCGAGTTCGGACACGCGTGCCTCGACGGCGGCGGCGTCGGCGGCGAGGTCGTCGGTCTCGCCGTCGGTCAGGCGGCGCTCGACGGCGGCGAGTCGGTCCGTGATCTCCGCGGGGTCGAGAGCGGTCACGGCGACGCTGGCCGCGGGATCGGGTTTGAACCCTCGCGTCAGACGAGACTGGCGCCGTCGAACGCGGTCCGCGGCGCGTCGACCTCCATCAGTTCGAGAATCGTCGGCGCGATATCGAGCAGGTCGACGTCGGTCATCGTGACGTTCGACTCGTCGACGATCAGCGTCGCGTCGTGGAACGTGTGCATCCCGTTTCGCGGGCCGGTCCCGAACACCTCGTCGCTCCCGGTGAATCCGGCCTTGAGGTCGAACCCCTCGTTCGGGATCACGGTCAGGTCGGGCGCGATGTCGTCGTGGTCGCCGCGGTAGGCCGTCTCTTTCTCGACGACGCGGTCGGCCACCGTCCGGCCGTCCGGCCCTTCGAGACCCTCGAGCATCTCCTTCAGCTCTGCCCGTCGCTCCTCGTACTCGTCCGCCGGAACGCCCCCGCGGGGCTCGCGCCCTTCGAGGTTGATGTAGAACCGACCGGGGATGAGCGAGTACGCCAGCGCGTCCTCGCCGATGTCGCTCAGGTCTTCGTGGTCGTCGGTCTCGAAGGAGAGCCACCCCTCGTTCGCGAGCCACTCGTTGAAGTGGACCTCGTGGTCGAGCGAGGTGAACCCGTGGTCGCTGGCGACGACGAGGGTCACGTCGTCGTCGAGCGACTCGCGGATCTGCCCGATGTAGCCGTCGACGCGCTCGTAGAACTCGAGGAACCGTTCGCGGCCGTCGAAGTCGGCCGGGGGGTCGACGGGAGTCCCGTCCTCGTCGGTCGGCTGGTACGCCCCGCGCCCGCCGTGTTCGTAGTCACGAAAGAGGAAGTGGTTGACCCGGTCGGTCGTCATGAAGACGCCGAAAAAGAGGTCCCAGTCGTCCTCGGCGAGGTAGTGTTCGAACGCCTCGAAGCGCCGGTCGACGGTCTCGTGGGCGTCCTCGACGAAGTCGGTCCGGTCGGCGGCGTGGCCGAGTTTCGGGTTCACGTCGAGTCGGTAGCCGACCGAGTCGAGGTACTCTCCGAACTCCTCGGGGTACGCCGCGCGCTCGAGGCCGGGCGAGAGAAAGCCGGAGACCATCCGCTGGACGTTGCGCTGTGGCGGGAAGGTGACGGGGACGTTCATAACCGTCGCGCGCCGGTCGGCGTCGGTGACGCGGTCCCAGAGCCGTGTGGCCTGGACGTCCCCGCCCATCGGCACGTAGGTGTCGTAGGTTCCGTTCTCGCGGTCCTGGAAGCCGTAGACGCCCGTTTCGCCGGGGTTCACTCCCGTCGTGAGCGCCGGCCAGCACGCGCTCGACTCCGGCGGTACGATGCTGTCTATCGCCCCTCCGCTCCCCTCCTCGGCCATCGCGGTGAGGTTCGGAAACCGGTCCGGGTTGTCCTCGATCAGCGAGAACGGGACCCCGTCGATCCCGATGAACGCGACGCGCGGGTCGTCGGCCCCGCGAAGCCGGTCGAACAGTCCCATACGTCGCGGTAGACCCTCCCCCACAAGAACGTTCCAGTTTGTGCCGGGGCCGCGGGAGGGTCTCGGCGGCCGGCGACGCCGCCCCCGGCCCGCGGCCGGCAGATGCTAAACCGTGAAGTGCGCGCCACCCCTACCCGCTCGCGTGAAGGAGTTCGAGCGCAAGCAACTGGTCGAGCGGATCGACCGCGACGGCGCGACCGTCGGCGTCCGCATCCCCGACCGGGTGGAGGTACAGGGGGAAGAGGTCGAACTCCGCGATTTCGTCTTCGAGATCAAGCGCCGGGAGACGATCCCGCCGGGCGAGCGCGACCGGGTCGAGCGCGCGAAGCGCAACCTCCGGCGCGAGCGCATAGAGCGCCGCGAGTTGATCGAGGCGGGGGAGGTGAGCTTCGCGGAAGGCGAACGGATCGCGGACGCGATCGTCGGCATCGACCGCGCGCTCGAGGCGCTGGAGAGCCTCGGCTCCTCCTCGGTCGAGCGCGAGGCCGAGGCACAGGAGGCCGCGGACACCAAGCGCTGGATGTCGTTCCTGAAGCAGGCGCTCGGGCAGGAAGACGTCTCGAGCAGGGGGCTCTGACCGATGCGCAACGACGAGGTCGCACGACAGTTAGCGGAGTTCGCGGACCGCCTCGAAGCCACCGGCGTCGAGTACAAGCCGCGCTCGTACCGTCTCGCCGCCGAGACGGTCCGCGAACACCCCGAGCCGATCGAGGACGTGGCCGCTCGCGGCGACCTCGACGACCTCGACCGCGTGGGCGACGCCATCGCCTCGAAGGTCGCGGAGTATCTCGAGACGGGTGCGATAGAGGAGCTAGAGGAGCTCCGCGCGGACCTCCCCGTCGACATCGAGGCGCTCACGACCGTCGAGGGGGTCGGCCCGAAGACGGTCGGGAAGCTGTACGAGGCGCTCGGAATCAGCGACCTGGACGAACTCGAGGCCGCGGCGGAGGCGGGCGAGATCAGGACGGTGTCGGGGTTCGGCGCGAAGACCGAGGAAAACATCCGCGAGAACGTCGCGTTCGCGCGGCAGGCGACCGGGAGAGTTCGCCTCGGCGAGGCCCGCCCGCTCGCGGAGGCGACCGTCGCGCTGGTCGAGGACGCGGGCGCCGAGCGCGCCGAATCCGCCGGCTCCCTGCGGCGGTGGTCGCCGACCGTCGGTGACGTGGACGTGCTGGCGGCGACCACGGACCCCGCGGTCGTCGTCTCGGCCCTGACCGGCTGGGACCGCGTCGAGACCGTCATCGAGGCCGGCGAGACGAAGGCGAGCGTCCGTGTCGACGGCACCCGCGTCGACCTCCGGGTCGCCGAGCCGCGGGAGTTCGGCGCCGCGCTCCAGTATTTCACCGGCTCGTGGGACCACAACGTCAAGCTCCGGAACCGGGCGATCGAGCGCGACCTGAAGATGAACGAGTACGGCGTCTTCGACGTCTCGGGACTCTCCGAGGAGGAGCGCGGGGGCCAGCGCGCCGGCGAACGGGTCGCCGGCGAGACCGAGACGGGGATGTACGAGACACTGGACCTCCCCCAGATCCCGCCCGAACTGCGCGAGGACCGCGGCGAGGTCGAGGCCGCAGCGGAGGGCAGTCTCCCCGACCTCCTCGCCCCCGGCGACGTCCGCGGCGACCTCCACACCCACACCGAGTGGTCGGACGGCGAGGCCACGGCCGCGGAGATGGCCCGCGCCGCCGCCGACCGCGGCGCCGACTACCACGCGATAACCGACCACGCGACCGGCCCGGGGATGGTCGGCGGCGTCGGCCTCTCGGACGACAGACTCCGCGAGCAGATCGCCGCGGTCGAGGACCTCGACGCACCCCTTCCGGTCCTGACCGGCGTCGAGACCAACGTCGACGCCGACGGCGACCTCTCGACCGGCGACGACGTCCTCGCGGAACTCGACGTCGTGGTCGCCTCGCCCCACAGCGGCCTCGGGCAGGACCGCGAGACCGCGACGGAACGGCTGATCCGGGCCGTCGAACACCCCGAGGTCGACGTGCTGGGCCACCCCACCGGCCGACTGATCACCGAGCGCCCCGGCCTCGCGCCGGACGTCGAACGGGTCGCGGCGGCCGCGGCCGACGCCGGCACGGCGCTCGAGGTGAACGCCGACCCCCGGCGGCTGGACCTCGACGGCGACGCCGTTCGGGTCGCGGTCGAGGCCGGCGCGTCGGTCGCGGTCGACACCGACGCCCACCGTCCGGCGACGCTCGCGAACGTTCGCTACGGCGTCCACACCGCCCGCCGCGGGTGGGCGACGACCGCGGACGTGATCAACACGCGGTCGCTCGACGGCCTGCGGTCGTTTCTCGACGGCTGACCCCCGGATGGCCCGCTTCCTCGTCGACCCCACCGCCAACCGGCTGGTTCCGTACCTCCGATTCTGTGGCCACGACGCCGCGAGCGCCGTCGAACGGGGGATCGAAGCCGACGACGACCTTCTCGCGGTCGCGCGCGACGAGGCCCGGACGCTCGTCACGCGCGACGCCGACCTCGCCCGGCGCGCAGACGGGATCAGAGTCGCACAGGGGGCGTTAGACGACCGACTCCGGTCGCTCCGCGCGGCGGGCGTGGACCTGACGCTCGCGGAGCGGCCGAGCAGGTGCGGGCAGTGCAACGGGTCGCTCTCGCCGCTCGACCCGGCCGACCCCGCCCCCGACTACGCGCCGAGCGGCGAGGCGTTCGAGCGCTGGCGGTGTCGCGACTGCGGGCAGGTGTTCTGGAAAGGCGGCCACTGGGACCGGGTTCGGGAGCGGCTGGCAGCGCTCTAGCGGCCGTTCGGCGTCCACTCCTCGCAGGGGTCCATATCGCCCATGACCTCGTCGTGGGTGCCGCAGTAGGGCTTGATCCCGTCCTCGGTACGGACGTACTCGAAGGCGGCGCAGTTGCCACAGTACCGGTCGGCGGGGACGTTCCCGCTCCCTATCTCCTGAATGTCGCTCTCGGCCGCCCCGCCGTCGGTCGTCCCGGAGCCCATGACCTCTGCGTCGCCGGCGCCGGAGACGGTCTGAACGGGCGTGGAACTCCCGGAGCCGAACGTACCGACGCTCCCCTGGTCGCGCGGATCGACCTCGACGACGTCCGTCTCGCCCCGTCGGGTGATGCTCATCCGGACGGTGCCCCCGGGGTCGTTCCGGCGCTTGAACGTCGCGATACCGACGAACAGGTGCCACATCGACACGATCGCGCCGAGGGCGTAGACACCGACCGTCGGGAGCGTGAGGTCGCCGGCCGGCGCGCAGGTCGCCCCGGACCACTGACAGGGGTAGGCGTGTGCGAACAGGGCAACGCCGAGCGCGGCGATCGCGGCACCGACCGCGGCGGCGGCGCGGGTGTCGCGGTTCGCGGGCAGGACGGTGAGGATGCCGAGGAAGACGGCCGGGACGCCGACCCCGGCGAGGATCCCGCCCAGCTCCCGGACCTCGTAGATGCTCGTCCCGCCGCCACGGAGCAGGTCTGTCGTCGCGACGACGACGCCCGCGAGGACGAGTCCCGCCCCGACGAGGAAGAGCCCGACGCCCGCGTACAGGCGACCCGGGTCCGCCTCCTGTTCCCGCGTGCCGCCGTAGACCTCGCCGAGACTGGTCATAGGCCTCGTTATCGGCCGACCCCACAAAACGGTACGTCAGACAGTCGCAAGACGGGGCGGCCGAGCGGAAGGGATTTGCCCCTGCCGGCGCACCGGCCGGGCATGGCAGACGAGGACGCAGACGACCAGGAGACAGAGCCGGCGGTCCCGCTCGGCGACGGTCCGGCCGTCGAGGGCGCGCCGCTCGCGCGCGTCGCGGCCCGACTGACGTGGCCCCAGGAGGCGAGCCGCATCCGGGAGAAAGAGGGCGACGCCGAGATCCGAACGCCCGACGGCCCGCGGACGCTCGCGGACGTGCTGGACGAGGTCGACGTGACGTATTTCGACACCCGACAGACGTTCGTCGCGGCCGTCGAGGGTGTCGTCGGGACCGCCCCCGTTCCGACCACGGAGGAGTGACGCGGTTGTGGGGCGTCCGCCTCGGGCGTCTCGGCCGGCCCGAGGCGCTCTCGAGCCCGTGGGTGCGGCGCGCGCTCGCCGTCGGGGCCGTTCTCGGCCTGGTCTTTACGCTCCTGCCCGACGACCCGACGCTCCCGGTCCGCGTCGTCCGCGACCTCCTGGTGTTCGTCGCGGGCCCCCTCGTACTCGCCGCCGCCCACGGCCGCGACCTCGGCTGGCGCGTCGACCGGCGCGCAGTCCGGAACGCGCTCGCGCTCGCCGCCTTCGTGGCGCCGTTCTACGTCGTCGGCTCGTCGCTCCCGAGCGTCCGCGCGTTCTACCCGATGTGGGCCACCTCGACCGCGCTCTCGGCGTTTCTTCCCCACGCGGTCGGGCAGTTCCTCGTCGCGCTGGCGGCGGAGACGTACTACCGCGGGCTGCTCTGTGTCGGCGTGCGCGAACTCGGCCCCGTCGCCGTGGTCGTCAGCCCCGTCGTCTACGCCTTCCACCACGTCGGCAAGCCGCCGGTCGAACTCCTGCTCTCTGCCCCCACGGACGTCCTCTTCGGCGCCGTCGACTACCAGAGCCGGTCGATCCTGCCCTCCGTCGTCGCGCACGGACTGGGGCTCGCGCTCCTGGACTGGCTGGTGCTTCACCCTCCCGTCGTCCCGCCCGACCGCGTCGTCGGCGCGCTCCGGTGGCTCCCGGTGCCGCTCTAGGTGCGGACCGCGAACTCCGTTCCCGACGCCCACTCGAACGCTTTTGGTCCCCGCCGTCTCACGTCCGCCGATGACACTCCCTATCGACCCTGCGGCGGTCGACCCCGAGGACGTCGGCGAACGCCGGACGCAACTGGAGATGGACCACGACGAGGCGGTCGAACACGTCCGTTCGACATTCCTCGACGCCGGATTCGGCGTCGCCACCGAGTTCTCGCCCGCCGACCTCCTGAACGAGAAAATCGACGCCGACCGGGACCCCTACACCGTGATCGGCGCCTGCAACCCCGAGATGGCCGACCGGGCGCTCGACGCCTCGGACCTGCGGATCGGCGCGCTGTTCCCGTGTAACGTCGTCGTCTGGGAGGAGGCGCCCGGAACTCAGACCGTCTATCACGTCAGCATCATGAAGGTCGCGCGGCTGGCCGGCCTCGCGCCCGACGACGAGACGATGGACGCGGTCGTCTCGGACACGGGCGACCTCGTCGCGACGGCGTGGGCGGCGCTCTGAGCGCCGGTCCTCGGCGCCCCCGCGGGGTGACGCGCCGCGGCGGAGCGACGCGACCCGCGGGCCGGCACTCACCAGTCCGGGTCGTCCCCGGACGAGACGAGCGACGCGAGCGCGGGGCCGGCCGCGCTCACCCGTGGACGTCTATCGCTTCGATCTGTTCCTGGTAGCGGTTGCGGATGGTGACCTCGGTGACCTGTGCGACGTCTGCGACCTCGCGCTGTGTCTTTTTCTCGTTACAGAGGAGGGAGGCGGCGTAGATGGCCGCGGCGGCAAAGCCCGTGGGGGATTTGCCGGAGAGCAGACCCTGCTCGGCGGTCGTCTCGATGATCTCGCCCGCCTTCGACTGGACCTCCTCGGTCAGGTCGAGTTCGGAACAGAAACGCGGGACGTACTTCTTCGGGTCGACGGGCTTCATCTCCAGCCCGAGTTCCTGAGAGACGTACCGGTAGGTCCGGCCGATCTCCTTGCGGTCGACCCGCGACACCTCGCTTATCTCCTCCAGCGAGCGGGGAATCCCCTCCTTCCGGCAGGCCGCGTACAGCGCCGCCGTGGCGACGCCTTCGATCGAGCGGCCCCGGATGAGGT
>JBDGTD010000007.1:0-50785 GCA_042217165.1 Haloferacaceae archaeon
GTCTGATTCACACGCTGGCCGTTAAACGGCTCGGATCGCCGGCGGCCCGCAGCCCCGGTCTATCCGGGCCGTTTATGCCGTCACGCTCGGGAGGTGGGGCGTGTCACGGGGCCTCGTCCGGGGACTGCTCGACTTGGTCCGGCCGGGCAACGCCGTCGCGGCCGCCGTCCTCACGTTCACCGGGTCGTTCGTCGCCGTCGGCGCCGGTGTGTGGGGCGCGGCGGCCGTCTCGACTGTCACGGCCGCCCTCGCGACGGTCCTCGCGACGGGCGGCGGGAACGCTATCAACGACTACTTCGACCGAGAGATCGACGCGGTCAACCGTCCCGGCCGACCGATCCCTCGGGGGTCGGTGTCGGCGCGCGGCGCGCTGGCGTTCGCGCTTGCCCTCTTCGCTCTCGCCGTCGTCGCCGCCGCGACGCTCCCGCGGGCCGCGCTCGCGATCGCCGTGGCCAACGCGGCGGCGCTCGCGGCGTACACGAAGCTGTTCAAGGGGCTCCCGGGCGTCGGGAATCTCGTCGTCGCCCTGCTCACGGGGTCGACGTTCCTGTTCGGCGGCGCGGCGGTGGGACGGCTGCTCGCGCCCGGTCTGCTCGTGATGGCGGGGCTGGCCGCCGCGGCGACGCTCGGGCGCGAGCTGGTCAAAGACGTCGAGGACGTGGCGGGGGACCGCGAGGAGGGGCTCCGGACCCTCCCTATCGTCGTGGGCGAGCGGCCGGCGCTCGTCCTCGCGGCCGTCGCGGTCGGGATGTCGGTGTTCGCGAGCGGCCTCCCCGTCGCGCTGGGCACGTTTGACGCCGCCTATCTCGCGGTCGTTCTGCCCGCAGACGCGGTGATGCTCCACGCTGCCGTGCGGTCGTTTGCCGACGCCGCCGCCGGGCAACGCCGGCTCAAGGCCGGGATGTTTCTCGCCGCTGCGGCCTTCGTCGTCGGGCGCGCGGCGACCGTGGCCGGCCTGTGACGCCACTGGGCGAGTCGCGTTCCAAAAAGAATATTATCGCGTCGCTGTTTAGTACAGATAATTAATGCGCGCCAGCCAGAGTATAGAACGGCTGTCGGGACACGTCGCCGCTGGCACGCTACGAACTCACCTGCATGTATGACCTCTCGCCGGTTCTCGACGCCAAACCGGACTCCGGAACGAGCCTCCTCGTCTCTGGGCCGCCGCTGACTGGCAAGCGTGCGCTCTCGCTCGACGCTCTCGCGGAGGGGACACGGACGGGTGAGGCTGCGATCGTCGTCACGACGAAAGACGGCGCCGAGCGCGTTCTCGACGACTACCGCGACCGCGTCGACATCGACGGCCGTCGCGTCGCGGTCATCGACTGCGTCACCCGTCAGCAGGGCGTCGGCGAGGCGCGGGACGACGACGACCGGGTGAAATACACCTCCTCGCCCGTCGATATGACCGGCATCGGGATCAAGCTCTCGGAGACGCTCGAGTCGTTCTACCAGGGCAACGACGTCGAGCGGACACGGGTGATGGTCCACTCGCTCTCGACGCTCCTGATGTACTCGGACCTCCAGACCGTCTTCCGGTTCCTCCACGTCTTCACCGGGCGCATCCAGAGCGTGGACGGCCTCGGCCTGTTCTGTATCGACTCGACCGCCCACGACGACCAGACGATGAACACGCTGAAACAGCTGTTCGACGGAATCGTCACGACCGAGGAGGAGGCCGAGCCGTCGATCCGACTGCCGGGCAACTGACGTCCGCCGACACCAGTTAGTTATCGGGGGCGGCCGTAGGCACGCGTATGCCCGTCACCGAAGACGAGGAGATACGCGAGCTACTCGACCTCCGGCGGATCGCCGTCGTGGGCTGTTCTGCGACCGCGGGGAAGGCCGCCCACGAGATCCCGGCGCACATGCAGCGCGCCGGCTACGAGATCCACCCCGTCAACCCCTACGCCGACGAGATCCTCGGCCGCGAGGCGGTCGACTCGCTCGCAGACGTCGAGGAGACGGTCGACCTCGTCGACGTGTTCCGGCCGAGCGAGGAGGCACCCGGTATCGTCGACGAGGCGATCGCGCGCCACGAGGACCGTGGTGACGTACAGGCAGTCTGGCTCCAGCTCGGGATCACCCACGACGAGGCCGGCGAACGCGCCGAGGCCGCCGGCCTCCAGTTCGTCCAGGACCGCTGTCTGAAGGTCGAACACTCGCGGCTGGTCGACTGAGCGCGGCCGTCGCTCAGCCCGCGCCCGCCGTCGTCGGGTCGCCGGACGTCTCGTCGGCCTCGCCGGTCGTCTCTCCCGGGTCGTCTGCCGCCGTCTCCCCGCCGACCGGCGGCTCCGCGTCCGCGAGATCGACCGACTCGGGGTCGACCCCGTTCGCCTCCAGCAGGCGGTCGACCAGCGCGCGCTGTTCCGCGAGTTCGGCCTCCAGTCGGGCCGTCCGCTCGGCGGTCTCCTCGACCGTCTCGCGGGTCGCGTCCACCTCCGTGCGCAGCTCTTTGAGCTTCCCGTAGACCTTCTCGGCCATCTCGGTCACCTTCTGGAGCTTCTTCGCCGTGCTTCCGAATCCCATAGGCGGTTCTCGGACGCGGAGCGGGTGTGCGTTTCGGTCAGCCGAGCCCGACGCGCCCGACGACCCGCCGGAGCCCGAGGTACGCGACGACCGCGGCGGCGGCGTAGCCCGCGACGACGAGCGTCGCGGTCGGCCCGACGCTGTCGAGTGCCAGCCGCGCCGCGAGTCCCACGGGGCCGTCCTCGTGGAGCGTCGTCCCGCCGAACAGCACGAGCGTCCCCAGCGAGTACGAGAGCTGTGCGACCCGGCGCTCGGCGGTCAGGAGCGCAAGCGCGGCCGCGAGCGTCACGACGACGGCCGAGAGCGCGGCGACCAGGACGAGAAGGAGCGGGAGATTCGCCACGTTCGTCCCGTTGAGTTCGAGGAGGCCGACCCAGAGCGCGGCCTGGACGGGCGCGAGGCCGGCCGCCGCGAGCGCCTTCCCGTCGACCACGTCTGTCGCCGACAGCGGGGCGGCACGGAGGAGTTCGAGCGTCCCGCGCTCGCGCTCCTCGGTTATCGAGTCGACGGCGACCGAGCCGCCGATGAAGACGGGCAAAAAGAGCAAGAGCGGGAGGAGAACGGTGTAGGTGAAGCCGTAGTACGGGCTCGCAGAGCCCTCCGGCGGGAGCGCGAGCGGTCGGCTGTCGAGATACTCCGTCCGCTCCGCCCGCTCTGCCCGCTCGAACGCCCGGAGCGCGTCGCGTAACTGGACGACAACGAGCGTCGTCCGGACGCCCGAGTCGGAGACGAGCGCGGTCACCCGGGCTCTGCCGCCCGACCGCTCGGCGCGCACGACTGCGTCGAGGTCGCCCCGGTCGAACGCCGCGCGGGCGCTCGCGGGCTCGTCGTACGACCGGGCGTTCAACCCCTCTGTCTCAGCCACGACGGCCGAGAGCTCCGCGACGACGTCGTCGTCTCCGACGAGACCGACGTCGACCACGTACCCATCGACAGACCCGGGGTCGTACAGCGAGACGAGTCCGACGACGAGAAACGAGGAGAACGCGGCGATGAACACCTGGATGAGCAGGGCGAGGACGATCGTCTTCTCGGCGCGGAGGGATCGGAGTTCGCGGCGTGCGAGGACGAGCCGCGGGTCACGCAAGCCGGCTCACCACCGCGAGGTTGTAGCCGGCGTGGACGACGACGGCGACGGCGAGGCCGACGAGATAGCCCCGGAACCCCCGGGTCGCGCCGACGGCGGAGACGGCGGCGGTGGCGGCGTGGAGCGCGAGTGGAGCGAGGAGGAGTCCCGCGGTCGGCAGGACGCCGGCGGTGGCGGCCGTCGCCTCGCCGATAGGGAGGGCCGAGAGCCCCACGACCTGTATCACGACGAACGCCTTCTCGCCGACGAAGAAGCCGAGGCCGGCGAGGCTCCCGAGAACGAGGCCGCCGCGGAGCGTCCGGTCGTCGCCGAGTCCCCCCTCGTGGAGCCCGGCGTAGACGTGGAGACTCTTCGCCACCTCCTCGATCCCCCCGATCGCGACGAACAGAACGGGGAGCGCGGCCTCGCGGGGGATCGGGAACAGGAGCGCGAGCGCGAGGAGTTCGGCGAGGAGGACGAAGGGGATCGAGAGCGCGGCGAGCGTCGCGGCCGACCGGCGGCCGCGGACCCGGGCGGCGAGGGCGTCGAGTAGCTTCAGCGGGACGGCGCGCTGGGTGAACAGATCCTCCTCGCGGTAGATCCCGACGCCGAGGACGAACAGCGACGAGCCGACGAGATACGCGGGCCCGGTCGAGAACAGGTACTCCGCGAGCGTCACCGACTCGTTCTGGAGGTCTCGCACCACGAGCGTCAGGGGCGAGATGAGCGCGACCGGCGTGACGTTGGTGAAGATGGCGGGGACGAAGCTGTAGGCGGTCAGGAACACCGACACCGAGACGGTGACGAAGGTCAGTTCCTTGAACGAGCGTGCGAACACCGCCGCCGCGAACGTCGCGCCGAGGAAGACGAGCGAGACGGGGACGACGGCCGCGACCGAGACCGGTCCGCCGCCGACGAGGAGCGCGACGCCGACCACCAGCGCGACCATCGCGCCGAGGTAGGGCAGGGTCTTGCCCGCGACTATCTCTCCGGGCGTCGCCGGCGTGACGAGCAGGAGTTCGCCCCGCCGGTTGATCCGCTCTTCCAGTACCGACGAGCCGTACGCCTGGACGACGAAGTTCATCGGGACGAGGAACGCGAAGGCGAGGATCAGGGAGGCGAACGGGAACGGCGGCGAGATCTCCGCGGGCGACCCGCCCCCCGACCCGCCGAACAGACCGGCGGTTCCGCCGCCCACGTCGGGGACCGCGAGCGGGTCGTCGGCCGACCCGGCGCCGCCGGCGTCGCGGCCCCCGGGGTCGCCGCCCGTGGTCGTGCCTCCATCACCCGCGTCGTCGCCAGTCCCGCCCCCTGTCCCGCCGTCCGAGCCCGTCCCGGTATCCCGGCTCAGGTACCGCAGGTTCACGGCGACCGGAAACGCCGCCGAGCGGTTCGCCTCGGCGCGCATCAGCGCGACGTTGTGCCGGCGCACCGCCGACCGGAGCGCCGAGAGCGCCGCCCGGCCCTTCCGGCTGTCCGCGACCACGACCTCGCCGGGGGTGATCACCACCTCGGCCCGACCACGGCCGACGAGTGAGGGGTCCGCCGGGCGAGGAGTGAGCGCGGCGGCGCTCTCGACGGGGGCGCGGTAGGGGCTGTCGGGCGCGACGCCGACCCGGTAGATGTCCCGGTCCGGCGCGACGCCGCCGCCCGCGACGCCCGCGGCGACGACGGCGCCCGCGGCGACGAGGGCGACCGTGGCGACGAGGACGGTCCGGCGGTCGAGCGCCCCCGCGCTCCGCCCGACCTCCCAGCGAGCGATCCGGAGGGTCCGGGCGAGTCGGTCGCGACCGTCGTCGCCCGGTCTCACCGTTCCGGCTCCCGCCGCAGGGTCGCTCCGGTCCGCTCCTGTCCTTTCGCGCGGCCGGCGAGCGAGAGGAACACCGATTCGAGCGACGGCTCTTCGGTCCGGATGTCGACGACCTCGCCGCCGGCCTCGCTCGCCGCCGACCGCACGGTCTCGACGCCGTCCATGTCCGCGACCTCGACGACGTAGCGGTCGCCCGACTGCCTCGACCCCTCGACCGGGACGGTCGTGTGGACGCGGTAGGTCGTCTCGCCGTGGTCGGCGCGGATCTCTGGCACCGTGCCGCGGGCGATGATCGCCCCCTCGTTCATGATGACGATCCGGTCACAGATCGACTCGACGTGATAGAGGTTGTGCGCGGAGAAGAGGACGGTCCGGCCGTCGTCGGCGAGGTCGCGGGTGAACTCGAGTACCGCGTCGGTCGTCAGCGGGTCCAGCCCCGAGGCGGGTTCGTCGTACACGAGCACGTCGGGGTCGTTGACGAGCGACCGCGCGATCGCGACTTTCCGTTTCATCCCCTTCGACATATCCCCGAGTCGCCGGTCGCGGATGTCGAGCGAGAGGCGGTCGAGCGCCGCGGCCGCGCGTTCGTCGCCGGCGTCGCGGGGGACGTCGTAGAGGTCCGCAAAAAAGCGGAGATACGAGCGCGGCGTCATCTCCTCGTAGAGCGGGGACTCCTCGGGGAGGAATCCGAGCGACCGGCGCATCTCCGGGTCCGCAACGTCGCGGCCGGCGACCGTCGCCGTCCCGGCCGTCGGTTCGATCAGGCCGGCACACATCTTGAGCGTCGTCGTCTTGCCCGCGCCGTTGGGGCCGACGACGCCGAATATCTCCCCCGGGTCGACCGAGAACGTCGACCCGTCGACGGCGACGAAGCCGCCGTACTCCTTGCGCAGGTCCTCGACGGCGATCACACCGGGCCGAGGGTGCGCACCCCGTTAATTACGTCGCCCGACCTGTCGGCGCGGCTGGTCATCCACGACCGGCTCAGTCGTACTCGTAGAACCCCGTCCCCGTCTTCTTCCCGAGGTGGCCGGCGTCGACCTTCCGCCGGAGGAGGACCGGCGGGCGGTACCTGTCGCCCAGTTCCTCGTGGAGCGTCTCGGCGGCGTCCAGAACGACGTCGAGGCCGATGTGGTCGCCGAGTTCGAGCGGCCCCATCGGGACGTTCGTCCCCAGCTTCAGCCCCGTGTCGATATCCTCCTTCGAGGCGACGCCCTCGTCGTAGGCCTCGATCCCCTCGCAGACCCACGGGATGAGGACGCGGTTGACGACGAATCCGGGGCGGTCTGCGGACTCCCACGTCGTCTTCTCGAGGCCCTCGGCGAACTCGTGGGCGAACGAGACCGTGTCGTCGGCCGTCGTCTCGCCGACCACGACCTCGACGCCCTCCATGACCGGCACGGGGTTCATGAAGTGGAGGCCGACCACGTCGCCCGGCCGGTCGGTCGCGGCGGCGATGGTCGTCACGGAGAGCGTCGAGGTGTTGGTCGCGAGGACGGTCTCGTCGCCCGTGATCTCGTCGAGGTCCCCGAACACGTCCTGTTTGACCGCCATGTCTTCGAGCACCGCCTCGACCACGAGGTCGGCGTCGCCGAGGTCGCCCAGGTCCGTCGTCCCGGAGATCCGGTCCCGGGCGGCGTCGGCGGTCGCCCGGTCGAGCGTGTCGCGGTCCACGAGGCGGTCGAGGCTGTCCTCGATGCGCTCGACCCCGTTCTCGACGTACTCCGTCTCGACGTCGCGCACGGTCACGTCGTAGCCCGCCGTCGCGGTGACCTGTGCGATGCCTGCACCCATCGTTCCTGCGCCGACGACCCCGACCGTCTCGATACCGTCTACGGTGAACACGGCCGGCGATTCGAGGGGTCGGTCGTAAGCGTGGCGGTGGCCAGTGCGAGACACCCGCACGTTTTTTAATCGTCGTCGCTGTCAGGTCGCGTATGCTCACGGGTGCCGACGAGGCCATCTCTCGGGACGGGAAGATCCTGATCCTCGCGTACGACCACGGGCTAGAGCACGGTCCGGTGGACTTCGAACCGGTTCCCCGTACTGCCGACCCCGAGGTCGTCTTCGACCTCGCGACCCACGACGCCGTGACCGCGCTCGCGGTCCAGAAGGGAGTCGCAGAGGCGTACTACCCCGACTACGAGGACGACGTGACGCTGCTCGCGAAGCTGAACGGCACGTCGAACATGTGGTCCGGCGAGCCCGACTCGGCGGTGAACTGGTCCGTAGACTACGCGGCCGAGGTCGGCGCCGACGCGATCGGATTCACCGTCTACGGGGGGTCGAACCACGAGATCGAGATGATAGAGGAGTTCCGCGAGGCACAGGAGGCCGCCCGCGCGAACGACATGGGCGTCGTGATGTGGGCCTATCCGCGCGGACAGGGCCTGCGGAACGCGAACGACCCCGACACCATCGCCTACTCCGCACGGGTCGCCCACGAGGTCGGGGCGGACGTCGCGAAGGTGAAATATCCCGGCAGCCACGACGCGATGGCGCACGCGGTCGAGGTGTCGGGTCGGACGAAGGTCGTGATGTCCGGCGGGTCGAAGACCGACGACCTCGCGTTCCTCAGAACGGTCGAGACCGCGATAGACGCGGGGGCGAAGGGGCTCGCGGTCGGCCGAAACGTCTTCCAGCGAGAGCGTCCGGAGGCGATCCTCGACGCTCTCGAAGCCGTGATCTTCGAGGGGGCGAGCGCGGAGACGGCAGTCGACCTCGCCGCCCCGGAGCCGACGGGTTGATGCCCGACGACCCCGTCTGCGCGGGCCGGCCGTGACCGACACCGACCGTGCCCGGGTCGCCGTCGTCGACGCCCCCGGCGTTGCGGCGGCGCTCCCGACGGACGCGGTCGCGGTGGTCCGGTCGTCGGTCGACGCGTTCGCCCGCGCGGCCCCCGACTGCGTCGTCCTCGGCGACCCGACCGACGGGCGTCTGGCGGCACTCGACCGCCGGCCCCCGGGCGTGGCGGTCGTCGCGGTGACCGACGACCCGGCGCGCCGGACGGCCGCACTCGACGCCGGCGCACGCGCCGTCCTCTCGCCCGCGACGGCCGGGGAGTCCCCGGACCGCGTCGCCCGGCGGGTGGTCGACGCGGCGCGCGCGGCTGCGTTCGAGCGCCGCCGCCGCCTGGCCGACGCGACGACCGACGCGACGGCGCTCGTCGGTGCCGACGGCGACATCCAGGCGGCAGACGAGGCGTTCGCGGCGATGGGTGACGCGTCGCCGGCGTCGCTCGGCGGGCGGCCGGTGACGAGTGTCCTCGACCCGCGCCACGCCGACCTCGTCCTCGGGGCCGCCGAGGGGCTGGTCGCAGAGCCCGACACGGTCGCCGAGTTCGAACACGAGACCTCGTCGGGTCGGCGGCTCTCGACCCGCGTCGCGGCGGCGACCGCCGAGGGCGAACTGGACGCGGCCGCGGTCGCGGTCCGGGACGTGACCGACCGGGAACTCATGACCGCAGAGCTGACAGCCCGGAGCGAGCGACTGGAGGAGGTCGCGAGTCTCGTCAGCCACGACCTGCGAAACCCGCTGAACGTCGTCTCCGGGCGGCTCAGGCTGGCCGAGGAGACGGGCGACATCTCGCACGTCGAGCCGGCCAGACGGGCGACAGAGCGGCTCTGCACGCTCGTCGACGACATTCAATCCCTCGCGCGGGTGGGCCGGCGCGTCCGACCGGACGACCGCGAACCGGTCGACCTCGTGACCGTCGCGCGGGAGGCGTGGGCGAGCGTGGAGACGCCCGCGGCGACGCTCGACACCGGCCCCGTGGCGGGGATGTCCGTCGACGCCGACCGCGACCGGCTCCGGACGCTGTTCTGTCGGCTGTTCGAGAACGTCGCCGCCCACGCCGGGCACGCGACGGTCGCCGTCGAGCCGACGCCGGAGGGGTTCGCCGTCGTCGACGACGGCCCGGGGTTCGACCGCGGGACGACAGACTGCCTGTTCGACCCGGGGTACACGACCGACGACGACCGGACCGGCTTCGGCCTGACCGTGGCCTGTGCGGCCGCGAACGCGCACGGCTGGCGGGTCCGGGCGGAGCGGTCCGCGGACGGCGGCGCACGCGTCGTCGTCGACCAGACCGACGGGCCACCGTAACGGGTTTGGCCCGTGCCGCCGCAGTGCGGGCATGCGGGTCACCGTCTCCGGCGACGCGGCCGCAGACGAGGTCGAGGCGCTGACGGCGGCCCTCGCGGAACATCTCGGAGAACGGGTCGAGGCCGTCCGCGCCGGCGCCGACGAGGTCGTCGCGACGGCCGACCCCTCGCCCGACGCGCCGACCGAGCGCGAACGCCGTCTGCGCGAGGAGATCGCCGAGATCCGACGCGGCGGGCCCGAGAAGTACCGAGAGCGCCTCGCGGAGACGGGCAAACTGTTCGTGCGAGACCGACTCGACCTCTGGTTCGGCGGGTTCGACGCCGAGGACGGCCGGTTCGCGGCGTTCGACGACTGGCACCCGGCGAGCCCGGCGGCCGAGTACGACCCCGACCGGCGCCTGCCGGCCGACGGTCTCCTGACCGGCCTCGCGACGTTCGAGGGGCGGCGCGTCCACGCGATGGCGAACGACTACACGGTGAAGGCGGGGTCGATGGCCCGCCGCGGCGTCGAGAAGTTCCTCCGGATGCAGGAGCGCGCGCTCCGTTCCGGACGCCCGGTACTCTACCTGATGGACTCCTCGGGCGGTCGGATCGACGAGCAGACCGGCTTCTTCGCGAACCGGCAGGGGATTGGCAGGTACTACTACAACCACTCGATGCTCTCGGGACGTGTCCCGCAGATCTGCGTTCTGTACGGCCCCTGTATCGCCGGCGCGGCGTACACGCCCGTCTTCGCGGATTTCACCGTGATGGTCGAGGGGATGTCGGCGATGGCCATCGCCTCGCCGCGGATGGTCGAGATGGTGACCGGCGAGGAGGTCGACCTGGCTGACCTCGGCGGTCCCGAGGTCCACGCCCGGCATACGGGCTCTGCGGACCTCGTCGCGGCCGACGAGGCAGAGGCCCGGGAACTCGTGGCCGACCTGCTCTCGTATCTCCCGGACTGCGCGGGCCAGACGCCGCCCCGGACCGAGGGGTCGGCGCCGGCCGTCGACCCGGCGCTTCTGGACGAGGCGATCCCCGACTCGCCGTCGAAGGCGTACGACGTCCGGGACGTACTCGCGTACGTCGTCGACGCGGACTCGCTGTTCGAACTCCGCCCGGAGTACGGCTCGGAGATCCTCACGGCGTTCGCGCGGGTCGACGGGCGGCCGGTGGGCGTCGTCGCCTCCCGGCCCGCGGTCCGGTCGGGGGCGATCTTCCCCGACGCGGCGCGAAAGGCCGCGGAGTTCGTCTGGACCTGCGACGCATACGAGGTGCCACTGCTCTACCTCTGTGACACGCCGGGGTTCATGGCCGGCTCTGCGGTCGAGCGCGAGGGAATTCTCGAGGCCGGCAAGCGCATGATCTACGCCACCTCGGCCGCGACGGTGCCGAAACAGACCGTCGTGACGCGGAAGGCCTACGGCGCGGGCATCTACGCGATGGGCGGTCCGGCGTACGAGCCCGAGAGTGTCCTCGCGCTCCCGAGCGCCGAGATCGCGATCATGGGGCCCGAAGCGGCCATCAGAGCCGTCCACGCGAACGAACTCGACGCTATCGACGACCCCGACGAGCGGGCGGCCCGGGAGGCAGAGCTCCGCGAGGAGTACCGCGAGGAGATCGACGCCCGCCGGATGGCGAGCGAGGTCGTGATAGACGAGGTCGTGCCGCCGGGTGACCTCCGCGAGGAACTCGTGGCCCGGTTCGCGTTCTACGAGGACGTCGAGCGGTCCCTCCCGGAGCGCAAGCACGGCACCGTCCTCTAACCAAACCAATACCGGGGGGGCGTCCATCGACGTACGTAATGGGGCTGTTCGACTGGCTTCCGGGCGTCGGCGGCACGGGGGCGAGCGCGAGCGGCGCCGACAGAGGCGACCCGGAGAGTCTCGACCCGGACCCCGACGGCCTCGAGGGACCGGTCGCCGAGGTGGCTGGCGGCGGGCCGAAGGGGTTCCGCAGAGAGGCGGAGGACCTCGCCGGCTACTGGAGCGAACACGACCTCGACTACCGGCCGCCGTCGCTGGCGCGCCTCGACAGCCTGACCGAGCGACAGCGCGCCCGGTCGGACTACGTTCGCACCGAGACACACGCGGGCGAACAGGTGGCCTTCCGCCCCGCAGCAGCCGGGTCGGCCTGCTACTTCGGGGAGGTGCTGGTCCGCGCACACGGCGGCTCGTGGACCGAAGTCGACGGCTCGTGGGTCGTCGTCCTCGAGGGGTCGTCGGGCCAGACGCTCGTCGACGTCTTCGCGGTCGCCCACGACTGTCTCGACGGCGACGGGTCGTTCGTCGACGCCGCGGACACCGCCCTGCGCGCGGCGGGGCTCTGCGACTGACCCGCCGGCGGGCCGTGGCCCCGTCTCACTCTCCTTTGAGCGAGAGGACCGTCCGCTCGAACGAGCAGACGAGGGTGTCCTCGCCGTCCTCGACGCGGTACGCCCGCACCGCCATCCGCACGACGCCGCGGTCGCCGTCGCTCGTCTCGCGCCTGTCGAGCACCTCTGTCTCCGCCCTGATAGTGTCGCCGTGGAAGACTGGGGCCGGGTGCTCGACGTCGTCGTACGAGAGGTTCGCGACGATCGTCCCGTCGGTGGTGTCGGGGATGGACAGACCGACCGCGAGACTCATCGTGTAGAGGCCGTTGACCACCCGTTCGCCGAACTCGGTCTCCGCGGCGAAGGCGGCGTCGAGGTGGAGGGGCTGTCCGTTCATCGTCATGTCACAGAAGCGCTGGTTGTCCGCCTCGGTCACCGTCCGGCGGCGCTCGTGGTCGATCACCCGACCGACCTCGAACTCCTCGTAGTACAGTCCGGGCACGCCTCGGGCTCCGAGGGGCGAGAGAAAACCCTGCCGGCGCACAGGCGAGACCGGCGCCCCGACAGCACGGCGACGGGGGAGCGGGGTTCAAGAGCCCGGGGCACGGGCGAGCGAGCATGCCGACGACTCGTCGAAGCCTGCTGTTCACCCCTGGCGACCGTGGCGATCGGATGCGGAAGGCGCCCGAATTCGGCTCCGACGTCCTCTGTTTCGACCTCGAAGACGGCGTCGCCCCCGGCGAGACGGCCGAGGCGCGCGCGACGGTCCACGATGTGCTCTCGGACCCCGACTTCGACCCGGACGCCGAGGTGTGCGTCCGCCTGACGGCCGACCCGGCGACCGACGTCGACGCCGTCCTCGACGGCGACGTGCGACTCGACGCCGTCCAGGTCCCCAAAGTCGAGTCGGCCGCGGACGTCGAGGCGGTCGGGACGCTCCTCCGCGAGGCCGGCCACCCCGTCCCCGTCTTCGCGCTGATCGAGACGGCCCGAGGCGTCCTGGCGGCCGGGGAGATCGCGGCGGCAGAGCCGACGGCGATGCTCTGTTTCGGCGCGGAAGACCTGACCGCAGACCTCGGCGCGGAGGCGGGGCCGGACCGGCAGGAGGTGGCCTACGCCCGCCAGCGGACGCTGCTCGCGGCGCGGGCGGGCGGTGCGATGGCCCTCGACACGCCCTACGTGGACTACGAGGACGAGGACGGTCTCCGGGGGGACGCCGCCGACGCCGTTGCCCTCGGCTACGACGGCAAGGCCGCGATCCACCCGACGCAGGTCGACCCCATCCACGAGACGTTCGCGCCCGCGCCCGAACGCGTCGAGTGGGCCGAACGGGTGCTCGCGGCGCGCGACGAGGCAGAGGGCGGCGTCGCGACCGTCGACGGCGAGATGGTCGACGCCCCGGTGTTCGCCCGCGCGGAGCGGGTGCTGGCGCGGGCCGGCGACCGGATCTGAGGGCGGGTCTGTCGATGGCGGTAGCGTTAACCACGCGGCGCGACGGGACCCGACATGGGACAGGAGGCGAATCCGTTCGAGAGCTTGCAGGGTCAGATCGACGACGCCGCCGCCCACCTGGACGTCGACGCGGACGTCCTCGAACGGCTGAAACACCCCGAGCGCGTGCTCGAACTGAACCTCACCGTCGAGATGGACGACGGGTCGCTCGAACGCTTTCGCGCCTACCGCTCGCAGTTCAACGGCGACCGCGGCCCGTACAAGGGCGGTGTCCGGTACCACCCGAACGTCACCCGCGACGAGGTGAAGGCACTCTCCGGGTGGATGGTGTACAAATGTGCCGTCGTCGACGTTCCGTACGGCGGCGGGAAAGGGGGGATCGCGGTCGACCCGGACGACTACAGCACGGCCGAACTCGAGCGGCTCACCCGCTCGTTCGCGACCGAACTCCGGCCGCTCGTCGGCGAGAACCTCGACATCCCGGCGCCGGACGTCAACACCGGGCAACGGGAGATGAACTGGTTCAAAGACACCTACGAGACGCTCGAGAACACGACCGCGCCGGGCGTCGTGACGGGGAAGGCACCCTCCTCCGGCGGGAGCCTCGGGCGTGTCAGGGCGACGGGCCGGAGCGTGATGCTCACCGCCCGCGAGGCGTTCGCCCACCTCCGCGACGGAGTCGAGGGCGCGACCGTCGCGGTCCAGGGGTTCGGTAACGCTGGCTACGTCGCCGCCACGCTGCTCTCCGACGAGGGGGCGGACGTCGTCGCCGTCTCGGACTCGGGCGGCGCCGTCTACGACCCCGACGGACTCGAGGTCGACGCGGTGAAATCCCACAAGCGCGAGACGGGGTCGGTTGCGGGCGCGCCCGGAACCGAGGCGTGGACGAACGAGGCGCTCCTGACCGCGGACGTCGACCTCCTCGTGCCGGCGGCGCTCGAGAACGCCGTCGACGAGGAACTGGCGAGCGAGACCGAGGCGGGGATGGTCGTCGAGGCCGCGAACGGGCCGCTCACCCCCGCGGCAGACGACGTGCTGACAGAGCGCGAGATTCCGGTGTTTCCCGACGTCCTCGCGAACGCGGGCGGCGTCACCGTCTCGTACTTCGAGTGGGTCCAGAACCGTCAGCGGTTCTCCTGGACCGAGTCGCGGGTGAACGACGAACTCGAGCGGGTGATCACCGAGGCGTTCGAGGGACTGATCGAGACGCGCGAGGAGTACGACCTGCCGAACTACCGGACCGCGGCCTACGTCGTCGCCATCCGACGCGTCCTCGATGCCTACCGCGAGGGCGGCGAGTGGCCGTGAGACGGACCGCCGCGGCCGGAACGGGGGGCCGTACGCGTTCGAGCCCCGAGACGAGGGCCAAGAGGCCGGGACCGAGGTCGCCCCAGCCCGCGAGGCGGTTCGAAGGCGATCCGGGCGCTCGACCACGCCGGCGATTGCGCGTCTGGCTGTGACCTGCTCGACCCCGTGACCCGCGCGACGTCGGTGACCCCGGCGAGGACGACCGGCGTCGGGACGCTGTTTCGCGAACCGCCACCGTCGTGGTCGACCCGACTCGGGCGCGGGCCTCGTCGACGCCGGCGCGAGCGGCGGCCGGGCGGCCCGGAGACGACGGGCCTGTCGGCAGTCGAGAGGGGAACGGTTTTGCGTCGTCGTCCCCCAGAATGTCCCATGATCGTGGAGGGCTGCCGACGATGAACGGAAACGACCGGCAGGCGTACGACCGCGGGACGAGCCTCTACTCCCCCGACGGGCGGATATACCAGGTCGAGTACGCCCGCGAGGCGGTCGCCCGGGGCGCACCCGCGGTGGCCGTCCGCGGCGCGGACGCGGTGGTCCTCGCGGCCGTCGTGAAGGCGCGCTCGTCGCTCCAGGTCGAGGACAGCGTCGAGAAGCTCCACAAGCTGGACGGCCACCTCGGCGCGGCCACGGCCGGCCACGCCGCCGACGGGCGACAGCTGGTGGACTTCGCGCGCCGTGCCGCACAGGGCGAGCGCCTGCGCTACGGCGAGCCGATGTCGCCCGAGACGATCACGACCCGTCTCGCGGACCACGTCCAGGAGTACACCCAGTCCGGCGGCACCCGGCCGTTCGGCGCTGCCCTCCTCGTCGGGGGCGTCGAGGACGGCGAGCCGTCGCTCTACGCGCTCGGGCCGGAGGGTGTCCCCGAGACGTGGCGCGCGGCCGTCATCGGCGCGGACTCGACGGACATCCGCGAACAGCTAGAGGAGACCTACCGCGACGACCTCGACGTCGACGCGGCCCTCGCCGTCATCGCCGACGCGCTGCGAGAGAGCGACGACGAACTCGGGCCGGAGGACCTCGTCGTGGCCGCCGTCGACGAGGACGGCTACGCCCGTCTCGAGACCGAAACCGTCGCCGCGGCGTTCGACGACGGAGACGGGAGCGGCGAGGCGTAGCCCCGCGAATTCGTCGGGCGGCGGACGCAAAGCGGAACGGTTTTACACGTCTCTACCCACCCTCACACCACGCAGACGGCCCGCTCCGATAGTGTAGTCCGGCCAATCATATTGCCCTCTCGAGGCGATGACCGGGGTTCGAATCCCCGTCGGAGCATCCTGACGGTGCGTTTCAGTCCGGCCGAGTGTCCTCTGTAGCCGGTCTGGCCCCTGCCGAGTCCGGTCAGTCGGTCGAACGCTCGGAGCGGGTCGACTCGAACGACCCGCCGATCACGGCGCTGCCGTCCGATCTCGGGGTTCGCCCGACCAGTTCGACTCGGCGGACGCCGAGCGGAACGTCTTTTGACGACTGTCGTCTCACGGCGTCGACTCGTGGATCCGTCCCGTTTGGTTCTCGATGATCTGTTCTCGCGTGTCGTCGACCTCGACGAGGTGACAGAGCGGGTTTCCGGGATACACCACGGAATCTTCGAGGGCGCCGACACCCCCGTGAACGGTGTCCCGACGACCGTCGGGTCGGACTTGAACTGATTCGTGATCCGACAGATCGTCTCGCCCTCGTGGACGAGGTCGCCACGCCCGTGGCGCATCCCGACGATCCCACCTGCGTCGGCCCGGAGCCACGTCTTCTCGCTCCACCCCTCGGTGACCGTTCGCCACCCCGGCCAGCGGACGGTCTCCTGCCCGTAGATCTCGTACTCGGCGAAGACGCTTCGCACGCCGCCGAGGGCGTGGTCGATCAACGCCCGCTCGAAGCGGTGTGTCTCGCCCACCTCGAGTGATCGTGGGGATGCCGTCCTCGGTCGCCTCGCGCCGGAGCATTCCCGAGGAGCCCGCACCGGCTACGATGAGGTTCGTCCCGAACGCCCGCGCGAGCCGGGCAGCGCCCTCGTCGTCCGTGTCGGCACGGACGTGGAACACGTTCGTCCGACCGCGGGTCGAGGTGTGGAAGTCGAGGCCGAGGTCACACGGGGCGACGAAGTTGTGGTAGATGCCGTGGGCGATCCGGTTCGAACTCGTGCTGTCCTGTTTCCCCGGGAACGCCCGGTTGCGGTCCCGCTCGTGGATCGGCAGATACCGCTCCTGGGCGGTGAATCCCTGGACGTTCAAGGCGGGAAGACAGACGATCGTTCCGCAGACGTCGGTGTGGTCCCACTTCTGGGCGACCTCTCGCACGACCTCGATCCTGTTGAGTTCGTCGCCGTGGACCGCGGCCGACAGGAACACCGTCGGACCGGGACGTGGGCCGTTGACGATCGTCGCCAGAATCCGGACGGGATCGCCGAGATACGTCTCGCTCACCGCGTAGCGGAACTGCCCGGTCTCGCCCGGGTCGACCCGGGCGCCGTCGTACGCGAACGGTTCGGGATCGTCGTTCATCGTTCTACAAGCGGGAAACCCCGCCGTCTACGGCGGGGAGGAACGCGACACGGTGAGAAACAACCGCCGTTCGGTGGCCGACGGACTCCCCACATCAAACACAACCTGTATGAATGTGACGTGCTACGTATGAAGTATGGCGGAGGTGCGTCGCACGGTCGTCGTCAAACTCGATATGGACGACAGCGACGCGACTCTCCTCCACGAAACCGTCGAGGAGTACCTGTGGGCGTGCAACTACGTCGTCCGAGACGCGTGGCAGGACGACTACAAGCCCACCTCGAAAACCAAACTCCACGACCGGACGTACTCCGACGTGCGCGAACAGACACGGCTTCAAGCCAACCTCGTTCAATCCGCACGCAACAAAGCCGCCGAAGCCACCAAGGGCGTCGTCGAACTCTCGCCCCGGCAGTGATCTGATGCCATCGACTGACCGACGACCGCTCGTAGGCAACGTACCGCGGCCGTCGACCGACGACACACGGCCGCGAGGATGTCGACGGACAGCCGGGACGGCCTCCCGAACCGGGCGTCTCTGTAACGGGCGAACACCCTCGGGTAAGGTATTTGTCAGCACCAGTCTTCGTCGGCGGCTATGGACGACGAGACGGAGGTCCACGGGTACGACGTCGTCGTGGTCGGCGGCGGGCCGGCCGGGATGACGGCGGCACTGTACAGCACGCGGCTGGGACACCAGACGGCGCTGGTCGACCGCGGCGGCGGTCGCGCGGCCATGATGACGGAGGTTCACAACGTCGTCGGCGTCCGCGAGGAGACGAGCGGGCCGGAGTGGCTCGGCGTCGGACAGGAGCAGCTCGAAGAGTACGGCTGTGACCGCCACCGCGATATCGTCACGAGCTGTTCGCGCCCCGACGACGACCGGATCCGGCTGTCCGGCGAGGCCGGGTCGTACGAGGCAGCGCGGGTCGTGCTGGCGACGGGGTTCGACGACGTCCGGCCGGAGCCGCCGCTCCCGCGCACCGGTCGCGGGCTCCACTACTGCCTCCACTGTGACGCCCACGTGTTCGTCGACGAGCCGGTGTACGTGATGGGCCACGCCGAGAGCGCCGCCCACGTCGCGGGCATCATGCTCAACTTCACCGACGAGGTGGACCTGCTCACCCGGGGCGACGAGCCGACGTGGAGCGAGGACACCGCCGAGATGCTCGAAACGCATCCTATCGACGTCGTCCACGAGGACGTGACCGGTGTCCAGAACGGCGAGGACGGCTGGCTGGAGGCCCTGGAGTTCGAGGACAGCGTGGGACCACGTCCCACGGGCAGCCGGACGGAGTCCGGCGACGGATCGGTCCGGGCGTACCGCGGCGGGTTCGCGATGTACGGTGCGGAGTACAACAACGGCCTCGCGCGCGAACTCGGCTGTGAGACGAACGACGACGGGACGATAGCCGTCGACGACCACGGCCGGACGAGCGTCGACGACGTCTACGCCGTCGGCGACTGTACGCCCGGTCACCACCAGGTGCCAGTCGCGCTGGGTGAGGGCGCGAAGGCCGGTATCGACGTCCACTTTCAGCTCCGCGACTTCCCGCGTGACCCCGACCTGGTCGACGAGTCGGGCCCCGTCCGCTCGGAGGAGGTGCCGGGCATCCCCGACCAGTTGCTCGAACAGGCGGTCGACTTCCACACGTACGGCGAGTGAGGCGGTCCGACGAGTCCGCGCCGAGCGGGCCCCGGCTCGAGACCACGCACGCCCGGCGTGGTCTTCTGCCCACGCTACAGGTCGAACCGGACGCCGACCACACCACAGCGTTCGTATGTGACAGCATCTACCTAGAGCTGATGCCCGAGTGTAGGCACTGCGGCGAGTCGTTCGAGGACGAGGACGCGTACGTCGCGCATCTCGAGGCGGACCACGGCGACGAACTCGGCCCGATCGACCGCCGGCGGATCGGTGCCGAATCCGACGATGAGAACGGCAGCGTTCCGACCGGTCTCGTCGCGCTCGGCTCCGTTCTCGTGGTCGCCGTTGCCCTCGTCGGTGTCGTCATGTTTCTGTCGTCGGGCGGCGGGTCGTCGACCGAGGGTCGGGCCCAGCAACAGCCCTCCGACGTCGGGAGTGCCCACTATCACGGGACGATCGAGATGGTGGTGAACGGACAGCAGGTCGATTTCGGCCAGAGTCAGTACCAGCTACAGGCGGACGCCTTTCACTTCGAAGGCGGCGAGGGCACCCGCTGGCACGCCCACGCACAGGACGTCACCCTCGCGTACGCGATGTCGACGCTCGGAATCGACGTCACGGAGTCGACGGTTACCTACCGGGGGACGACGTATCGGGAGGGCGACCCGAACACCAGCGTCACGGTCACGGTGAACGGCGAGCCAGTCACCCCGAGCGAGTACGTCCTTCGGCCGGGCGACAGCGTCCGTATCGTCGTCGAGCAGTCCTGAGTCCGCCGCCCGAACCGGACGCCCGCAGGCCGACACGGGGCGACCGTCGCCGAGTCGCCTCGGCGAGCGTGGTCGCTCGTCCGTCTGAGGCGCGGCCGACGTCGCCGCCGACCCGTGGCGCACGGCCGAGAGACGACGGTCACCACCCGGACCGAAGCCGTCGGAGCCCGGAGAGACGGTCGTGGCGTGTCGGACGTCGCCGTCTGGGACGGTCACCGACGGGTCCGACGACCCGTGGCCGCCGCTCCCGGACCCGCTCCGGGAGGGTCAGCCCTCCGCCTCGACGACCTCGTAGCTCACCGACGCGTCCCGGAGCGCGTCCGTATGCTTCGAGAGCTGGGTCGTCGCGCAGACCAGGAGGACGTTCAGTCCCTTCATCGCCATCTCGGGGACTGCGTCGCTCGTTCCGAACCGGAGGCCCGGGTCGACGCCCGCCCGCTCACAGGCGGCGAGTGCCTCGACGCCGGCGACGGCGGCGTGGTCGTGGTCGGCGGCCCGGTCGCGCAGGCTGTCGGGGTCGACGGCCCGGCTGCCGCCGTCGCGGATGCCCGGCACGGCGACGACGGTGACGTCGCCGAGGTCGTAGTCGAGGACGCCCTCGAAACTGGTGACGCCGACGTCCTCGCCGGCCGCGGCGTCGGTGACGGCGACGGCGGTCGCACCGCCCGTGTCTCCCGCCATCGCCCGTAGGACGCCGCCGCGCATCGTCAGCGTCACGGTCTGGCCCTCGCGAATCTCGCCGGTCGCCAGCGCGGCATCGACCTCTACCTGTTCGATCACGTCCGTCGAGACGTGGTCGACGAACGACTGGAGGTCCTCGGTCCGGGAGATGAGCCAGTCGACGCCCTCCTTCGTCACCTCGTACCGCCCCCGCCCGCCTTTCTCGACGTAGCCCGCCTCGACGAGACCGCCGACGTAGTCGCTCACCGCCTGCGGCGTGACGCCGATGGCGTCGGCGACCTCCTGTTGACTCACCGCCGGCTGCCGGTCGGCGATCTCGACGAGGATCTGGTACCGCGTCGCGTTCCGCTTGCTCCGCAGGACGCTCTCGTCTTCGCCGTCGGCCGTCGTCATCGCCCGTGGTCCGGCCGGATGACACAAGTACGTTTGGCCGTCGCTGCCGCGAACACCACAGGGAGCCGGCGTCCGGACGGCTGGCGAAATCCACGTTGTCGAACTGCAACCCGAGTTGTCTACGTCTTCTACGATAGTTGTTCGACGCGTCGGCACGGACCCCTCACGCGACGCGAGGGCGGGCCGACAAAGCCCGGGGTACGGTCGGCTCTCTTCGGTGACCCCGCGCTCGGGCGGGGAGTCTCGGGCGTTCCCGCGGGAAACGGCCTTGTCCCTCTGTCACGAACACCGCCCGTGCGCGAACTCGACGAGACGGACGTGGCGATCCTCTCGCTCCTCGCCGCGGACGCCCGGCGACCGTACAGCGACATCGGCGACGAGGTCGGCCTGTCGGGGCCGGCGGTGTCGGACCGGGTGACGCGGCTCCGCGAGGCCGGCATCATCGAACGGTTCACGCTACAGGTCGACCGCTCGGCGCTCCGCGGAGGCGTCCCGGTGTTCGTCCGCGTCGACGCCCCCGGCGACGTGGACGGACTCCGGACGCGACTCCGGGACGCAGACGGCGTCGAACACGTCTTCGTCACCGCGGAAGGCGACGTGTGGTTCTACGGCCGCGCCGAGGGACAGAACGTCCGTCGGTGGGTCGAGGGGCTCGTCGACGGCGCGTTGTACACGGTGACGCTCGTCGACGAGGCGGCGTGGACTCCCTCGGTCGAGGGGACAGAGTTCGCGCTCGCCTGCGCCGAGTGCGGCAACACCGTCGACAGCGAGGGCGAGTCCGCCCGCCTCGACGGGGAGGTCTATCACTTCTGCTGTGTCTCCTGCCGGACACGGTTCGAGGAACGGTACGACCGGTTCGCGGAGGGAGCCTGACGTATTACTTTGGATTCGAAAGTCGAACGGGGCTGAAATCCACCCTCTCGAAGTAGAAAGCGAGGAAAGTGAGGAACCCGTACTAGCCAGTGTGACTCGAACCGTCTCCCTCGACCTCACCGGGATGTCGTGTGCGAACTGCGCGACGACGATCGGAGACGCGCTCTCCGACATCGCGGGCGTGCGCGACGCCAGTGTCAACTACGCCACCGACGAGGGAACGGTCACCTACGACCCCGACGAGACGACGCTCCGCGAGGTGGTCGCCGCCGTCGAGCGGTCCGGCTACGGCGTCGTCACGGAGACGGTCACGGTGGCCATCACCGACATGACGTGTGCGAACTGCGCTGACACCAACGAGGAGCGCCTGCTCGCCACGCCCGGCGTCGTCGGCGCCGACGTGAACTACGCGACCGACGAGGCGCGCGTCACCGTCGTCCCGGGAGAGACGACCCGCGAGGACCTCTACGCCGCGATCGAACGCGCGGGCTACACGCCGGTCCGCGAGGACGAGGGCGGAGCGGAGTCGGGAACCGACGCCCGTGACGCGGCCCGGGCCGAGGAGATCGAACGACAGCGCCGGCTCACCGCCTTCGGTGCCGTCCTCTCCGCGCCGCTGCTCGTCTTCCTCGTCGACCACGTCCTCTTCGGTGGGACGCTCCTGCCGGACCGGCTCCTCGGCCTTCCGGTCGGCTGGCTCGGGTTCGCGCTCGCGACGCCCGTCCAGGCCGTTCTGGGCTGGCCGTTCTACCGCAACGCGACCCGCGCGCTGGTGAACAACCGCCGCGCGAACATGGACGTCCTCATCGCGCTCGGCTCATCGACGGCCTACCTCTACAGCGTCGCCGTTCTCCTCTCGCTCGTCGCGGGCGGGCTCTACTTCGACACCGCGGCGCTCATCCTCGTGTTCATCACGCTCGGCAACTACCTGGAGGCTCGCTCGAAGGGCCAGGCCGGCGAGGCACTCCGGAGCCTGCTGGAGATGGAGGCCGAGACGGCGACGCTCGTCGAGAGCGCGGCGCCGGAGACGCCGGACGCAGACGGCGACGACGCCGCGGAAGGGTGGAGCGAGCGGAGCGAGCGCGAGATCCCACTCGACGAGGTCGCGGTCGGCGACCGGATGAAGGTCCGGCCGGGCGAGAAGGTGCCGACCGACGGCGTCGTCGTCGAGGGGCAGAGCGCCGTCGACGAGTCGATGGTCACCGGCGAGTCCGTCCCCGTCGAGAAGACCGAGGGCGACGAGGTGGTCGGCGGGACGATCAACGAGAACGGCGTCCTCGTCGTCGAGGCGACGAAGGTCGGGGCGGACACGGCGCTCCAGCAGATCGTCCAGACGGTCGAGGCGGCCCAGTCCCGCCAGCCAGAGATCCAGCACGTCGCGGACCGCATCTCCGCGTACTTCGTCCCCGCTGTCGTCGCGAACGCGGCTCTGTGGGGCGCGCTCTGGTATCTCGCGCCCGGAACGCTCGCGGGCGTCGTCGAGGCGCTCCCGCTCTGGGGGCTGGTCGCGGGCGGGCCGGCCGTCGTCGGCGGTGCGGTCTCGGCGTTCGAGTTCGCCGTCGTCGTGTTCGCGAGCGCCGTCCTCATCGCCTGCCCCTGCGCGCTGGGACTCGCCACTCCCGCGGCGACGATGGTCGGGACGACCATCGGCGCGCAGAACGGCGTCCTGTTCGCCGGCGGCGACGTACTGGAGCGCGCGAAAGACGTCGACACGGTCGTCTTCGACAAGACGGGCACGCTGACCGAGGGCGAGATGGAGCTGACCGACGTGGTGGCGCTCGACGCGGCGACAGACGGCGGCGAGACGGCCGCCGACGGCGGACGGCTCCGGCCGGCCGACCGGCTCTCCGAGGACGAGGTGCTGGCGCTCGCGGCGGGTGCGGAGCGCGAGAGCGGTCACCCGCTCGCCGCCGCGGTCGTCGCCGGCGCCGAGGAGCGCGGACTCGACGTCTCCGCGCCGACCGCGTTCGAGAACGTCCCCGGACGGGGCGTCCGCGCGACGGTGGACGTCTCCGGCGTCGCCGGAGGCTCGTCGGACTCGTCCGACAGTGGCGACGAGGTGTTCGTCGGGAACCGGACCCTGCTCCGCGAGGCCGGAATCGACCCCACGCCCGCCGAGGAGACGATGGAGCGCCTGGAGCGCGAGGGCAAGACTGCGATGCTCGTCGCGCGTCGCCGGGCTGACGAGGAGACGGGCCGCGTGGTCGGCGTCGTCGCGACGGCAGACACGGTGAAACCGACGGCCGGCGAGGCGGTGCGGGCACTCCGCGACCGCGGGGTCGAGGTGATGTTACTCACCGGCGACAACGAGCGGACCGCGCGCGCGGTCGCCGATGCGGTCGGGATCGACCCCGAGAACGTCCGCGCGGGGGTCCTGCCCGACGAGAAGGCCGACGCGGTCGAGGCGATCCAGTCCGAGGGCCGGCGCGCGATGATGGTCGGCGACGGCGTGAACGACGCGCCCGCCCTCGCCGTCGCGTACGTCGGGACCGCCATCGGCTCGGGGGCCGACGTGGCGGTCGAGGCGGCGGACGTGACGCTGATGCGCTCTGCCCCGACGGACGTCGTGAAGGCGGTCCGGATCTCGGCGGCGACGCTCGCGACGGTGCGCCAGAATCTCGTCTGGGCGCTCGGCTACAACACCGCGATGGTCCCGCTCGCCTCGCTCGGCCTCCTCCAGCCCGCCCTCGCGGCGGGCGCGATGGCGCTCTCCAGCGTCTCCGTGTTGACAAACAGCCTGCTGTTCAGGCGGTGGAGTCCGGACCGCGACTACGAGTTATTGGGACGGCTGCGCTGAGTGCGCGATCGCTGTACGAGAACGGGTGCGGCGCGGCCGCGACGCCTCACCCTCCGCCGAGCGCGTCGAGTACGGCGGCCGACAGCACGTCTGCGACCGACTCGAAGCCGGTGTCGTCGGCCTCGGCCACGGCCGCGAGCATCGGCCGTCTGAGAACCGCGACCTCGGTTGGGTCGACCGCCGGCGCATCGCGCGCGAGTGTCGCGCGCAGGCCAGCCCGGAGCGCCCGGTCGACACACAGACTGTCGCCGGCCGACAGCGCCTCCGTCAGCGCGTCGACGAGCGGATCCGACCCGGCGAGTGAGAGCGCCGGGGCGCCCCGGTCGGTAGGGTGGGGCTCGTTCGACAGCCGTCGCTCGAGGTAGCGCTCCGCGGCCGCGTCGAGAACGCCCGCCGGGTCGTCCGGGAACTCCGGCCGGTTCGCGGCCGCGTGAGCGGTCAGGTCGACGACGAGTGGGTCGACCGGCGGGCAGAGGTCCGCGAGGGTCCGCTCGCTGTCGGCCGCGTCCGCCGGGGGCTTCGCGTCGGTCTCGTCCGGCGGGTCGTCGACCGGCGCGGTCGACGCGGTGTCCGCTGGCGGGGAATCGACGCCCGCGTCGGCGGCACCGAGACGCGTTCGCGCGTACGCGGTCATGAGGCCGCCGGCCGGCGGGTCGCGCAGGTGGTCTGTGAGGGCCACCGAGGGGTCGTCGGCCGTACCGGTGGTCTCGTACAACGTCTCGCTGGCCGTGCGGTCGCCTCCGTCGGAACTCATCTCCACCGCGCCGGGGCCACGTCCCGAGGGGTATCGGACCGCCTCGTCGAACGGGCCGAGAGCTATCGGCTCGTCGGCGAGCGTCGCGTCGGGGTCGGGCGCGAGGTCCACGACGCTCCCGCCGTCGGACTGCTCCGGCTCTGCCGCCGCGCCGAACTCGCCGCGGAGGCGGTCGGTCGACATCCACGGCGGGGTGCGCCACGCCCCGTCGGCGTACAGTGTCGCCGGCACCGTGTCGCCTTTGCCCCAGACGACGCCGTCTGTCAGGTCGTTGTACTGTCCCCGGGCCCCCTCGTGGACGTGTGTCACGACGACCTCGCCGGGGTCGAGCGCCTCGACCAGTCGCGCGAGGTCGTCCTCGCTCGCGTGGTTGCTCACCGCGTAGTCGTGAACGGTACACCGCGCGCTCTCGACCGGCGAGCGGCCCGACCCGACGAGTTGGACGACACAGGCGCCGGGGTCGTCCGCGAGTTCGTCGAACAGCCGGCCGCTGGAGCGCCCGCAGGGAACTTCCGGACCCGCGACGGTCACCGTCCCTTCGGACAGCACCGCCGCCGGCCGGCAGAAGACGGGCACGGACTCGACGCCGGGAAAGTCGCGGCCGAGGGCGTCGTACAGTTTCGCGACTTGCCCGACGAGCACCACCCGTTCGTCGCGGTCGATGCGGGCCGACAGCCGCGACAGCAGGTACGCGACGTGGATGCCGGTGAGACCGCTCGCGGTCACGAGCGTCCGGGCGCCGCCGCGGGCGCGTTCGAGCGCCGTCCCGAGCGCGCGCCCGAGGGTCTCTGCCGTCTCGCCGTTCGTGGCGCCGGTCAGAAAGAGCGCCTCCACGTCGGCCGGCGGATCCGTCGGAAACCCCCGGCGGCCGGCAGCGTGTTCGAGCGTGAAGTCGCCGGTCAGCGCGACAGTGTGTTCGTCACCCGCGTCGTCTGCGAACCGGAGGAGAAAGCCGACGGCCCCGGGTGCGTGGCCGGCGGGCACGGGCCGGACGCGCACGCCCGCGGCCACCTCGGTCCAGGCGTCGACGGGGGTGACCGCGGCGAGCAGGTCCGCGGGCGGCGCGGCGTCGCAGTCCTCGCGAGCGACGGCGAGGACGCTCGGGAGAATAGCGGCGGTGGCCGGACTCGCGTACACCGGAGCGCCAGAGCGGTGGTTCTCGGCCAGCGAGCCGTAGTGGTCGAGGTGGGCGTGGGTCAGGAGGACGGCCGCGAGGCGGTCGTCGGGGCCGAAGAGCGCGTCGAGGTCGACGCCCGCGCCCGCGTCGACGAGGACGCAGGCGTTCGCCGCCCCCTCGCGGACGAACCTGAGGAGGACGGACTCGTTGCCCTCCGCGGGGTTGGCGTGTTGGAACTCGACGCGCACAGGTGGCAACTCACTATCGTTCGTGATAAACGTTCGTGCCGGGCTACCCGAGCGACACGTCGAGATAGAGCATCACGATAGTCCCGGCCATCAGCCCGAGTGTCGCGACCCGCTCGTGCCCCCGGAGGTGTGTCTCGGGGACGATCTCGTCGGAGATGACAAAGAGCATCGCGCCGGCGGCAAAGCCCATCGCGTACGGGAGCAGCGGTCTGACGGCAGCGACGGCGACGGCGCCGACTACCGCGAGCGGGAGTTCGACGACGCCGGAGCGCAGTCCGGCGAACACGGCGTACAGCCGCCTGTCGAGGCCCGCGTTTACCGCCGCGACAGACACCGCCAGCCCCTCCGGGACGTTCTGGATCCCGATGGCGAGCATCAGCGAGAGCGCGCCGCCGAGCGCCGCCGGGTCCGTCGCGGCCGCGCCGAACCCGACCCCCACCGCCAGCCCCTCGGGGATGTTGTGGAGGGTGATGGCGAGGACGAACAGCACGACGCCGGCGAGGGCGTCCTCGTCGATTCCGTCCTCGGCCCCGTCCACGCCCGCCTTCGCGGCGTCCTCGCGCTTCTGCCCCGTCAACAGGTAGTGCGCGTGGGGGACGACCACGTCGCTCCGGTCGAGCAAGAGCGCGCCGAGGGCGACGCCGACGAGGACGGGTATCGGGTTCCCGCCGGAGTAGACCTCGATCCCGGGGATAATCAGGCTCGTGAACGCCGCAGCGAGCATCACGCCCGCCGCGAAGCCGAGCGCGCCGTCCAGCGCCCGCTCGGAGGGGTCGCGCCAGACCAGGACGAGCGACGCCCCGAGGAGATTGAACGCGGCGACGACGAGCCCGCCGACGGCGGCCTGTACGAGCGGGTCGGTCCCGACGACCGCTCGAAACGCCGCAACGGGGTCTGCCTGCACGCCCGGACGGTCACGGCCTCGCGGCTTGTAGGTTCGCGTCGCGGCGTCTCGGGCAGTTCAAGCCCGTCGCGCCCCTTCGACCGTCCGTGACTACCACCGACTGGGACGAGACGGCCGTGCGCGGCCTCCACGAACGGCTGGTCGACCTCCACGGGCCCGTCGAACGCACGGACGCACACGGCGGAGAGCCGGGCGAAGGGGTCGAACAGCTCCTCACGACCATCCTCTCGCAGAACGTCGCGGACACGAACACCGAGCGGGCGGCCGAGGCGCTCTTCTCGACGTACGACGACTTCGCGGCGATCGAGTCGGCACCCCACGAGGACCTCGCGGAGACCATCCGGGTCGCCGGGCTCCCGGACCAGAAGGCCGCGCGGATCCAGCGCGCGCTCCGCGCGGTGCGCGAGGAGACCGGCGGCGCGTACTCGTTGGCCTTCCTCGACGCGACCCCGACCGACGAGGCGAAGGCGTGGCTCACGGACATCAAGGGCGTCGGACCGAAGACGGCGAGTGTCGTCCTCAACTTCCACTTCGGCAAGCCGTCGATGGCGGTCGACACCCACGTCGAGCGGGTCTCCAAGCGATTCGGACTCGTGCCCGAGTCCGCGTCGAACGCGCGCGCCCACGACGTACTCGACGACCTGGTGCCAGACGACCTGGTCTACCCGCTGCACGTCCTGCTCATCACGCACGGCCGCGAGTTCTGTCACGCGCGGTCCCCGGACTGCGAGAATCCGGTCTGTGCGCGCTACTGCGGCTGCGAGGCCTGTTGACGGATCTGCGTCCACTCCTCCAGCGCGACGGCACCGGCGCCGCAGGCGAGCGCCCCGGCGAGCGTCCCCAGCGTCGCGCCGAACGACCGCTCGCGCGCCGCGACCAGCGCGGCCGCCGTCAGTCCGCCCGCCAGCGCCCCACAGAGATACGCGCCGGCACGTGTCTGTTCGATCACGACGTGTCCGTGGGCGACGGGGCGACCTAAAGCCACGGGGCGCGCCAGAACACGGCGTCTCGCTCGCCGAAGAGCTAACACCGGGCCGGGTGTGCCCGGGGTATGGACGCACTCTCTCGCGACGAACTCACCCGGCTGGCCGACGAGTTCGGCGTCGGCCTCCCGGACGCGCAGGTCGAGACGGTTCGGGGGCTCGTGAACGAATTCCTCGACCCGCTCGACGACGTCGAGGAACTGCCGACGCCCGCAGACGGGAGCGGGGGGACCGGCGAGCGCTCGTGGTGGCGGCCCGACTCCGCCGAGGACCCGAACAACGCGGTCGTCCACCGCTGTGACGTGCCGCCCGCGGGCGACGGGCCGCTCTCGGGGACCGACGTCGGCGTGAAAGACATCGTGAGCGTCGCGGGCGTGCCGATGGAGTGCGGGTCGGAGGTGATGCGCGGATACGTCCCCGGTCGGGACGCCGTGGCAGTCGAGCGGATGCGCGCGGCCGGCGCCCGGGTGACCGCGACGCTCGCGTGCGACGAGTTCGCCGGGAGCGCGCGGGGAACGACGGGGTCGGGCGGGCCGGTGCGGAACCCGCACGACCCGGAGCGGACCGCGAGCGGGTCGTCGGGCGGGAGCGCCGTCGCAGTCGCGGAGGGGACAGTAGACGTCGCGCTCGGCTCCGACACCGGCGGGTCGATCCGGATGCCCGCGGCGGTCTGCGGGGTCGTCGGGCTCAAGCCGACCCACGGGCTGGTGCCGCTCGCGGGCGTCGTCGAGAACACGTACACGCAGGACCACCTCGGACCGATCGCGGCCTCGGTCGCGGACAGCGCGCGGGTGCTCGACGCTCTCGCGGGCAAGACGCCCGATGACCCGGGGAGTATGGCCGCCGCGGGCCACGACGACTACCGCGTCGGCGGCTACGACGCGGCCGCCGCGGACCCGCCCGCCGCCGCCGACCTCACGCTCGGGGTGGTCGCAGAAGGCGTCGGCGAGGGGGTCAGGCTCGAGGTGAGAGAGCGGACGGAGGCCGCGGTCGACCGGCTCGAAGACGCCGGCGCGACCGTCGACCGGGTTTCGGTCCCGTACTACGACCGGACGCCGGTCGTGAAGAACCTCCTGAGTCTCTCGGAACTCGCCGCGCACTGGCGGGCCGGCGGTGCGCCGTACCGCCGCGGCGGGGTCGTCGACCCGGGCTACCAGGACGCGCTCCGCGCCCGGACCCGGGCTCACGCCGACCGACTCGGGCCGTACTACCGGAGCAAACTGCTCGCGGGCGCGCGGCTCCTAGAGCGGGGCGGCCGGCTCTACACCCGCGCGCAGGCGGCCAGAGCGGCCGTCCGCGAGTCGTTCGAGGACGCTCTCTCGGCCCGTGACGCTCTCGTCGCGCCGACGGTACCGGACGTCGCGCCGCCGGTCGAGGACGCCGCCGACCCCGGCTTCGACTGGGCGAAAAACACCCGCCCGGCGGACGTGACCCGACAGCCGGCGGTATCGCTCCCGAACGGCCGCGTCGCGGGGATGCCCGTCGGCCTCCACCTCCAGAGCGAGGCGTTCACCGAGCGCCGACTGGTCGGCGCCGCCGCGCGCGTCGAGTCGGTACTCGACTGACCCCGGAGGTTTTGCCCGCGGCGGTCCACCTGTCTGTCGTGAGCGAGCCACCGGTCGAGGAGCGCGTCGGCGAACTGTTGCGCGAGCGGGGCGAGACGGTCGCGCTCGCGGAGTCGCTGACGGGGGGACTGGTCGGGTCACGCCTGACCGACGTCTCCGGGTCGTCTGACTACTTCGACCGCGGGACGGTCGCGTACTCGAACGAGGCGAAGCTGGCGGATCTGGGCGTGTCGAGAGAGTCACTGGACGCCGACGGCGCCGTCTCCGAGGCCGTCGCCGTCGAGATGGCCCGCGGGGCCAGAGACGGAGCCGGCACGGACTGGGGCCTCGCGACCACCGGTATCGCGGGGCCGACGGGCGGCACCGAGGCGAAGCCGGTCGGTCTCGTCTTCGTCGCCGTCGCCCGCGCCGCGCCGTGGGGCACTGACGACTCGTTCGCCCGCGCCGAGCGCCACGTCTTCGACGGCGACCGCCTCGCGGTGAAGCGCGCGAGCGCCGAGGCCGTCCTCTCGCTTCTCGCGCGGACGCTCGACGGCTGAACGACGCACCTATCTCCGCCGCCCGCTTCGATCGCCCGTGCCCGACACGTTCGACGTCGCCGTTCACGTCACCGACGACCAGCTCCGGCTGGTCGTGCGCGTGCCGAGCGACCTGGACGCCGCCTGGCGCGACCGCGAGGCGTTCCAGCGCCGCGTCGAGCAGGTGGCGTGGGAGACGCTGGACCGCGAGGCGGTCTTGCGCGCCGTCGCGAACGAGGCGGCCGCCGGCGAGACGGTCCGGCTCGGGACGGTGACGCTCTCGCCCGACGGAACTGTTCACGACCACGACCTCTCGGCGCCGTGATCGCGGCCGTCTCGTCCCCGGTCGCCCGCGGACGCGGCGGTCCCGCGCCCCGCTCTGTCCACCGCCCTCGGAGGTCGCCGTGAGCGTCGTCCAGCGCGCCGCCGTCGACCGCGCCTGCTCCGCCGACGACCCGGCGCTCGCGCGCCGACACCTCCGCCTCGTGGCCGCCCTCGACGGCGTCGAGTCGGCCGACCCGCTGACCGTCTCGCTCGCCGTCGTGGCCGACCTGCGGTCCCGACCGGCCCCGCCGACGCCGCCCACCCCGGGCACACCTGTCGACGACCCCGCGGTCCGGGGCGGCGCGGTCGCGGTCGCTCGGTTCGGCCGGTCACTCGACGCCGTCGCGGCGAGCGCCGACCTCCCGCGTGCGGCCGTCCGGGAGGCGCTCGCGCTGGTATAAGCGGCAACGCGCCTGTTTATAAGTGGCTTTTAAGTAGGAGGGGGTCGTCGGTCGGGACGAACGATGAACGGGCCGGTTGACACGATCGAGATACAGAACGTGGTCGCATCGACCGGGATCGGGCAGGAGCTCGACCTCGAGGCGCTGGCGGCCGACCTGCCGGGCGCGGACTTCAACCCGGACAACTTCCCGGGACTGGTGTATCGCACGCAGGACCCGAAGGCGGCGGCGCTGATCTTCCGCTCGGGGAAGATCGTCTGTACGGGCGCGAAGAGCATCGACGACGTCCACGAGGCGCTCGACATCATCTTCGAGAAACTCCGCGGGCTGTCGATCCCGGTCGAGGACGACCCCGAAGTGACGGTCCAGAACATCGTCTCCTCGGCCGATCTGGGTCACACGCTGAACCTGAACGCGCTGGCGATCGGGCTGGGGCTCGAGGACGTAGAGTACGAACCCGAGCAGTTCCCGGGGCTGGTATACCGGATGGACGAACCGGACGTCGTCATCCTGCTGTTCGGGTCGGGCAAGATCGTCATCACCGGCGGGAAGCGGACCGACGACGCGACGCACGCAGTCGAGGGGATAGTCGAGCGGATCGAAGGGCTCGGTCTGCTCGGCTAGCTGGCCGATAGGCCGATAAGTCGGTAGCCCGTAGCACGTCACGATGCGGATCATCCCCCCGTTGACGCGCCTCCGCGACCGGCTCCGGTCGGCACTCACGCGGGTCGTCGTCGGCGACAGGACCGGTTCCGGGGACGACTGGCGGCTCGTCGAAGCGACCGAGACGCGGACGCGGTGGCGCCGCGAGAACGAGACGCTCGACTGTCGCCGACTCGGCGACGGCTACGTCGTCTCTGTCGCCCGCGACGGCGCACAGTCGCGGTTCCAGCTCACGCCCGGATTCGTCCCGCTCGCGAGCGCCCTCGCGGTCGCGACGCTCTACCTCCAGCACGGCGTCAGCCCGCAGTTCGACCGCGACGGTCGACCCTTCGTCGCGGTCAAGCGCGGCCGTCCGCGGCAGGTGTTCGACCCCGAGAGCGCCGGCACGACCGTCAGGTACCGCTACCTCGACAGTATCACGACGCTCGAGGACCTCCCCGAGTTCCTCCCGCTCCGTCAGGACGTCCGCAGCGCCGCCGAGCGGATGCCCGACCGGCGGGTCGGCCCGCCGACCGGCCCCGCGGACTAGCGCTCGGCGCCGAGGACCGTCCACGACTCCGCGGCGACCGCGGGGTCTGCAAAGACGTGTTCCGGCACCAGCGGCATCGGCACCGGCTCGAAGCCCGCCGTTCCGAGCGCCCGCACGCCGTCTGCGGTGTAGACCGGTTCGCCGGCCGCCGAACGGACCCGGATGCTCCCCTCGCCGCCGCGGGCGTACGAGAACGGGAACAGTTCCGCGGAGGGGCGCGCGAGCGCGTCGACGTCCGGGAGGACGGCTATCGGGTCGTTGCCAGCCCGCAGGACGAGTCGGGTCCCGTCCTCGGCCGCGGCGTCCCGCCTGACCTCGCTCGCCGGCTCCTCGGACCAGCGATACTCGCCTGCGGGGCGCGCGAGCGCGTAGCCGCCCCCCGCGAGCGGCACGCGGTCCGGGCCGCTGTAGAACGTCCGACGGCCGTCGACCGAGCGCTCGGCGACGAAGGGCGGGTCCGTAAGAACCGCGCGCGCCTCGTCCACGCAGTCCGCGGGGACGACGAACAGCGCCGCCCGGCCGCGGTCGACGTCGTCCCAGAGCCGCGAGACGAGCGTCGTGGGCGTCACCGCCGACGCCGGGAGCGGTTCGACCGCGACCGGTCGGTCGGCCGCGAACGCCCTCGTCTCTGCCGTCGGCTCCGCCAGCGCCGGCGGGTCTCGGCCACTCTCCGGTCGGGTGACGGCGTAGCCCCGCCTCTCGCACGCGCGAACGCCGCGTTCGAGCAGGTCTCGCCCCGCTGCGACGGTCATCAGTCGATGTCGGAGCCGACGCGCAAAGACCGTTCGCCTCGCGGACGGCCCGCAAGCCGTTTGTCCGTCGGGCGCCGACGGCGGCCGTGAGCGAGGACGCCCCCGCTGTCGACCTCGAGGCCTTCCTCGACGCCCTCCGGCGCGAGGAGCGCCCGGTCGCCACCGCCGCCGAGGTGGCTCGCCGGGTCGGCTGTACGCAGGCCGAGGCCGACGCAGCGCTCGAATCCCTGACCACGGCCGGCGAGGCCGGCCGGGTCGACGTCTCCGACGACCCCGTGGTCTTCTACCCCCGCGAGTGGTCGCGGCTGGCCGACGGCGAGCGGATCGTCGTCTTCCCGGACCGGCGAGAGATCGTCGCACACCGCCCGACCCAGTACACTCGCGCGCGGCTCTCGCAGTTCGCGCGCCTGACCGACACCACGGGCCACCGCGGGTACCGCTACAGTATCTCGCCCGAGGACGTCTGGAACGCGCCGTTCGAGGACCTCGCCGACCTCCTGGTCGCCGTCCGCGGCGTCCTCCCGCGGCGCTACGAGGGGCTGGAGGCGTGGGTCGAGGACCAGTGGGAGCGAACGCGTCTGTTCACCCTCCGGACCCACGAGGACGGCTACACGATCCTCCAGTCCGAGACGCCCGAACTGATGGGGAACGTCGCGGAACAGCACCTCGGCGAGGCCGAACTCCACGCGCGGATAGACGACACGACGGCGTGGGTACGCGAGGGCGAGGAGGCGGCGATCAAGCGCGCGCTCTACGAGGCGGGCTACCCCGTCCGCGACGAGCGCGAACTCGACTCGGGGGCGGCGCTGTCTCTCGACCTGACGACAGAGCTCCGGCCGTACCAGCAGGACTGGGTGGACCGGTTTCTCGACCGCAAGGCCGGCGTCCTCGTCGGCCCGCCCGGGAGCGGGAAGACGGTCGCGGCGCTCGGGGTGCTGACGGCGGTCGGCGGCGAGACGCTCGTCCTCGTCCCGGGGCGCGAACTCGCGCGGCAGTGGCGCACGGAACTCCTCGCGCACACGACGCTGACCGAGGAGCAGGTCGGGGAGTACCACGGGGGCACGAAGCAGATCCGGCCCGTGACGGTCGCCACCTACCACGTCGCGGGGATGGACCGTCACCGCCGCCTGTTCGACGACCGCGAGTGGGGGCTGATCGTCTTCGACGAGGCCCACCACGTGCCGAGCCCGGTCCACCGTCGGGCGGCAGACCTCCAGTCCCGGCACCGCTTGGGGCTGTCGGTCGACGGAGACACCGTCCTTCCGATTCGCTCGGATACCGGCGTCGAGATGCGACGGATCGAATCGCTCGCGAGCGACTATCTCGGCGACGATGTCGGCGTCTCGTCCGTGAACGGACTGGAGACAATCGGCGTGACGGACGACGGAACCGTCGAGTGGACGCCCCTGACGGCAGTGATGCGCCACGAACACGACGGACCGCTCTACCGGGTCAGGGCGCGGAACGGTCGTGAGGTGACCGTCACCGCGGACCACTCGCTCGTCGTGTTCGACGGTCAGACGGTGACGATCACCAGCAAGCTCCCCGGTGAGCTCGGAGCGGACGACTACGTGCTTCAGCCGGACACGTCGCCCACGCCGACGGGCGAGTCGGACGCCGTCGACGTGATGGCGCTTCTCGACGAGGGGTACGTTCTCATCGACGACGACGCTCCGGACGCGGTGTTCGACCCGCTCTACGAGCAGGGAATCGCCGACGACAGGAGTCGGTACAACTGGACGACGAGACGGAACCTCCCGCTATGGGTCGCAAGAGAGATAGGCCTCGACCGCGACCACGTCGTGGGCGTCTACCGGTACGGGCGACACTCGTACATCCCGCCCGAGGTTCCCATCGACGCGTTCGCTCGGCTCGTTGGGCTGTTCGTCGCCGACGGGGTGCTGGGCGATCACCGCGTCGAGTTCTACGCGACGGACTCCGAGGACCGATCGGAGATCGACGAGTTTCTGGACCTGATCCACGCCGTCTGCCCCGACGCAGACGTATCGATACAGGAGAACGGTCCGAACTGCGCGACGCTCCGGGTCTCGGGCATTCTCCGGGACGTGTTCGAGACGATTGGACTCGCGAACGGTGCGAGGGAGAAACACGTTCCGTCGGTCGTCCTCTCGAACCCACACACGTACCAGCCGTTCATCGAAGGCCTCGTTCTCGGTGACGGCCATCGGGCAGAACGGGGGCGGGGTCGAGAGACGGTCACGGTCTCGACGTCGAGCGACCGGCTCGCACAAGGGTTGAACCTGATGCTCGCCCACCTCAGTCACGTGGGCGGAGTCTACCGACGAAACGCCGACGTCGGGGTTCGAGAGGAGACTCACGACACAGTCACGAACAACCTCGTCCGGTTCACCCCGAAAACCCGGAACGATGGTGGGCGTCTTTCGCTCACGCCCGTTACCGAACCGCTCCAAGCGGCCTACGAGAACATCGAGCGGTGCAGCTCCGGCGAGACGGACGGCGGGACGATCGACTCTGGACTCGGTCACCGGAGCCGGCTCACCGACCGGGAACTGTCGACCGTCGTCGAGCGAAGCCAGATCGATGCAGACTGGCTCGTCGACTGCGACGTGGCGATGCTGGCGGTGGACTCGGTTACAGAAGTCGATGGCTCGGAGTACGTCTACGACGTCTCGACGGAACACGAGAACTTCCTCGGCAACCATCTGTTCTGTCACAACTCCGCGAGTCCGGTCCGCGAAGACGACAAAGAGACCGAGATATTCACGCTCGTCGGCCCGCCGATCGGGACGGACTGGGACGCCCTGTTCGAGGCGGGCCACGTCGCCGAACCGGAGGTCGAACTGCGCTTTCTCCCGTGGAGCGACGAGGAGTCCCAGAACGCGTGGGCGAACGCCGACGGCCACGAGCGCCGACAGCTCGCCGCGACGAACCCCGAGAAGGTCGCCGAGGTGAGACGACTGCTCGCGGCGCACGCCGACGAGCAGACGCTGGTGTTCGTGGACTATCTCGACCAGGGCGAGCAGTTAGCCGAGACGCTCGACCTCCCCTTTCTCTCGGGCGAGACGCCGCACTACGAGCGCGAGCGACTACTCGGCGCGTTCCGGGACGGCCGCCTCGAGACCCTCGTGGTCTCCCGGGTTGGCGACGAGGGGATCGACCTGCCGAACGCCGAAGTCGCGGTCGTCGCCTCGGGGCTCGGCGGGTCGCGCCGGCAGGGCGCACAGCGCGCGGGCCGAACGATGCGTCCCGGCGGCGAGGCGCTGGTGTACGTCCTCGCCACGCAGGGAACCGAGGAAGAAGAGTTCGCGCGCAAGCGCACGAGACACCTCGCGGGCAAGGGCGTCCGGGTGCGCGAGACCCGGGTCTGAGACGACAGGGCTACGGGGACGGCGCCCCTCAACCCGCCGATGCGTGTCGCCGTCGTCGGCTGTGGCGCGGCCGGAGCGGCCGCGACCCACAGCCTCGCGCGCGAGGGCCACGACGTCCTCGCGCTCGACCGCTTCGGCGTTCCGAACGGCGTCGGGTCCTCGCACGGGCGGAGCCGAATCTTCCGGCTCGCCTACCACGAGGGCGAGACGTACGTCCCGCTGCTCCGCCGCTCGCTCGACGCGTGGCGGGCGCTCGACCGCGCGCGAGGGCGCCCCGGCGCGCTCTTTCGCCGGACCGGGTCGCTCGCGGTCGGCCCGCCCGAGAGCGAGGTCGTGACCGGCGCGCGGGAGACGTGTGAGACACACGAACTCGACCACGAGGTGCTGTCCGGAGCCGAGGTCGGCGAACGGTTCCCGGCGTGGCACCTCGACGAGGGGTATCACGCGGTGTTCCAGCCCGACGGCGGACTGCTCGACCCGGAGCGGTGTCTGACGGCGCTGGTCGACGGCGCGAGAACGGCCGGCGCGTCGGTCCGCGGGAACGTCCGGGTGGAGTCGGTGCGGGAGACGGGCGACGGCGTCCGGGTGGCGTCGTCGGAGGGGACCCACGAGGTCGACCGCGCCGTCGTCGCGGCGGGGCCGTGGACCGCCGACCTCGTGCCCGCGCTTGACGACCTGTTGACGGTCACGCGACACGTCCACTGTCGCGTCGGAACGCCCGACTCTGACCTCGTCGCGCCCGACGCCCTCCCCGTCTTCGTGCTGGACGCTCTCGACGGGGCACAGTTCTACGGCCTGCCCGCCCACCGGGTGCCCGGCGTCAAGGTGGGCCGAACGGACACTGACGAGACGGTCGCCGCGCCCCACCCGCTCGACTCTCCCGCGCCCGACGAGTCCGGGTCGGTCGAGCGGTTCGTCGACGAGTGTCTCGGCGGGTCGACGGGCGTCCTCGCGGCCGCGGCGTGTCCGATCACGAACTCGCCCGACGGCGACTACCTGGTCGACCACGCGCCCGGGAGCGACCGCGTGGTGGTCGCCGCCGGACTGTCCGGACACGGGTTCAAGACCGCGCCGGCGGTCGGCGAACTCGCCGCGGCGCTCGCCGTCGAGTCGGCGCCGCCGGTCGACCCGGACCCGTTCCGTCTGAGCCGGTTCTAAGCCCACGGGTCGTCCGGATCGACCGGCTCCAGGGCGCGCTCGACCGCCTCGTCGTCGAACTCGCGGTCGTCGAGACTCATCCGCAGACGGGCGTAGCGCGCGCCGAGGTCCGTCTCGCCCTCGGGGCCGACGCGCGCGCCGTGGCTCCGGAAGAACCGGACCCCTCGGTCGGCGGCGGTCCCCGGCCCCGTGTGACCGTCGAGCGCGGCGTCGTACCGCTCTCCGACCCGGAGGTCCTCGGGCTCGACCGGGAACGAGGGGCCTGCCCCGGGGTCGCCGCGCTCCCGGGCCGCGGCGCGTGCCTCGGCGACGTCCTCGAACCCGCCGACGAGCGCCGACGCCTCGCGGGTCGAGCGCGCACGGGCACAGGCGAGCGCCGCCTGCACCGCACAGAGCTGTCCCCGGTGGCTGTCCTCGTCCCACTCCGCCGCGAGATTCTCGTACCGGGCGACCTGCGTCGCGACCGGGCCGGCCGCGAGGTCCTCGACCACGAACGTGTTCAGGCGGTCCCAGAGATTCCAGCCGAACCCGGAGCGCGCGAGCTCCCACGCGCACCACGCGGCGACCTCCTCGTCCGACCGGCGGACGGCCTTCTGGAGCAGACTCGACAGCGTGAAGCGGTCGTAGCCGCCGGCCGTCTCGCCCTCCGCGCGCTCCTCACCGAAGTCGTTCTCGCCGGTCGCCTCGGGCGGGCGGTCGGAGAGTTCGCCGTCGGATCCGAAGGTCGTCTGTCGCTCGTCGGTCACGGTGAGCCTCCCGGCGACCCGTGACCAGAGAGCGGTGAAGCGACTGCGGTCACGCTACCGGGTGACGGGTGGGTGCGAGAAAGTTCCGTCGCCGACCCCCAGTCTGTCGAGGAATGAGAATCGTTAAGTCCGCGACTGGCCGACTCCCGTGTGCCCGCCCTTAGCTCAGCCTGGTAGAGCAGCCGACTGTAGATCGGCTTGTCCCCCGTTCAATTCGGGGAGGGCGGACTGGGTTTCGAGTCGGGTCACGGTGCCCGTCGATCGGCCTGTCCTCCGTTCCCGTGAGCCGTGCGGGACCGAAGGTCCCGCTGGAAGCCGGCGCTCCGCGCCGGCGACGAAGCGAACGGGAGGCAGCGAGACGACCGCAGAGAGTCTCGCACGCGGCCTATCTGCCCCGGCGTCCGTGCGCGAGCGGCCTCTTCGGGGCTTCGAGTCCGCGGCCTCGCTACCCGAACAGCGGTGGGTCGAACGCGTCGGCCGGCGACACCCCGTCGACGGAGACGGTGACGTCGTCGCCGTCGAAGGTCGTGAACGAGAACTCGCCGGCCGAGCCGTACGCGTCCGCGGAGCGCTGTCTGAGACGCTCGCGCAGGACGGCGGTGGCGACCCGTTCGCCGATCCGGAGTCCGCTCGTCGTGTCTGTCCGGTAGTGGATCCCGGCCAGGCTCCGGGCGTACGAGATGTTCGCCGCGAGTTTGTTGATTTCGCCGCCGACGGTCAGAGTGGGACCGCCGGTGGGGACGAGCGTCGTCGGGTCGCTCGGGTCCGGCTTGACCGGGTTCTCTATGACCGCGCCCTCGTCGAAGTACGCCTTCAGAATCGTCGCGTTCGATCCCGCGGTGACGGCGTGGCCGCCCGGGAACGACGGGTGGGTCGGCGAGCCGTCGGGGTAGGCCTGCGGGAGGAGCGACGTCTTGAGTTCGGAGTCGTTCTGTGTGCTGCTGAGCGCCGTCGAGTTCAGCAACTGGCCGTGGATCGGATACCGGTCAGCCGCTGACTGTCCGTCGATGCGACTGCCGGTTACCACGTGGTACACTCGACCGCCGAACTCCTCCGGGCGCAACCGCCGGTGAACGCGCCACTTGTGGTACCAGGCGGCGTGGGCGTGCGTCTGGAGGATACCGCCGAGAATCGACTGGTAGCCGCCTCGAACGTAGTCGACGAACCCGTCCGGCACGTTCGGGTCGACCGGGAGCCCCGGAGTCGTCGGCACCGACCCCGGGCCGCTGGCAGCGAGGTTCGTCAGCGCGAGATTCCCGGGCGAGTCGTCGCCCGGTTCGCTGTTCTGGAGGATCAGCGCGGCGTTGAGATACGGCTGCTGCGAGACGTTCTCGCCGACGTAGGTCGCCAGGTCCCGGCCGGTGACCGGATATCGTCTCCCGGTCTCTCTGACCCCGGCGTCCGACAGCGAGGGCTGGTCTGGCGTCGTCCGGTTGATCCCGCCGTCCGGAATCTCTCCGTTCTGGACCGCGAGCCAGTCCGAGAAGTCGATCACGTAGTCGGTCGGCTCCAGCGGCCGGAACCGCTGGTCCCGCTCGATGACCCCTCGCTCGAAGTTCTTCAGCAGGAACTGACTCACGTACGGTCCCTCAGTCGCTCCCTCGACGGTTCCTCTGAACAGGTCCGACCGAGCCGTCGGCCCCGTGAAGCCCGTGAGGCCCGACAGTTCGCTCGCCGCGTCGGCTGCGAGCCCGTTGGTTTCGTACTCGTCGAACGGGACGTCACGCAGTAGTGCCATCCAGTACAGTTCCACCATCTCGGCGGCGGTCTCGGCGCTGTCGAACGCCGGCGCGGCCGGCGCGTACACGTCGTTCGGGTCGAGTCCGACCGTGTTGAAACTGGTCGCCGCCTCCGGGTTCGTCAGTGGCCGGGGGCCCGGCTCCGGAATCGCGTCGAAGTCGCCGCCACCCGGCGTCTCCAGGGCCGACCGCATCGTCTCGAACGCGTCCGGTTCGACCTCGCCGCTGTCGTCGTGTGGTAACCCCTTCGAGTAGGACGCGAAGTAGTTCACCTCTCGACCGAATCGTGCCTCGTCGTCGTTTCTGGGCTGGTCGACGGGCCCCCGCTGAAGAAGTTGCTCCCGAACTAGCCGGTTCCGCCGCAGGAACGCCTCTCTCAGCCGTCGCCGTGCTTCGTCGCTCATGCGTCCTCGTCGCTCTCGTTCACCGTGTGGATCGCAGTCTCACAGACGTCTGTCTTCGAGTGTCTCGTCGCCGAGGCGGCCCGGGTCGGGATCGTTCGAGAGCGGCCGGCGGCGACACCCCCGACGCCGGTCACTGTGTCCAGCGGTCCGTGTACGCCGGGTGATCTGCCCCCGCGGCGCTCTACGACGTATCGTCGAACGAGTCCCCCGTTTCTATCAGTTCGACAGGTGTGTCACTCTGCCGGCGGGATAGACTCAGCGTACCCCTACAGCGAGATCACTACGTGCCCAGCAAGTCACATTGGTTCTTTCCTATCTCACGTGACAAACAAGCACATACATAAATTTTCCGTACAATCCATATCTGATAGTTCCGGACAGAGAGTCTATCGCCGCTGTTCGACTCCCTCCTCTGGTCGTCTGTCGTAGCTCTCCCGGCCAGTACGTCCGTTCAGGTCGCCGACCCGCTCTACCTCTTTACACCGGCTCGGCTGGTACTGATAGCCTCGGACAGCGCTCCGTGTGACCTCGCACTCTCGTGCGCTGGGTACGCTACATCTGCGGGCGTCCCCGGTCGGGTTCTCCCGACGCACTCGTGTCGAGACGCCCGACAGCGTCGGCGTCACTCGACCCGCCGCTGTTCAGTTCGGGAGGGCGGATACGTCTCCACGAACCAACGAACGCAGCGAGCGCAGTGAGTGAGACGGTGCGGCGGGCGAAGTGAACCGGACGAGAGGCCGGTCGGCGCCGCTGCCCGCGCGGCCCGGCGCTGCGTGACCCTGGCGCGCCGAGTACCTGCGTCGCCCGGTCGGCTCCGAAGCGCCGGCACCCGCCTGTCGGGGCTCGTCTGTCACGCCGGAGATCCCGCGGGTACGACCGCCGGAGAGTCGCCGGTCCGCGAGGGGCCGGTCCTCGACCGGCCGGCGTTCCCGCCGCGGCCGGGATGTGGCGCCGCCTCGACCCGGCTTCCCGGTCGGACGTCGTCGACGGCCGTCCGGTTCGCGTCACCGGAGCTGTCGGCCCCGACCCGGAGCGTTTCGGGGAGTTCCGCGTCCGGACCCGACCGGTCTGACAGGCATCGGCGACCGGCAGAAGACGCCGCTCGTCGCGGAGCGCGGCCGTCACCGTCGTGGTCGGCCGGAGTGTCTCGGTCCCGGCACGTCGGATGAGTCGGCTACTCGCGGCCGCCCCACACCAGTTTGTCCGGGAGTTCGACGACGAGGTCGTCTTCGACGGCCACCTGACAGGAGAGCCGCGGGTAGCCAGAGCGCGCCGCGAGGCGGTCGTGCCAGTGGTCCGGGGGCGGGCCGCCTTCGGGGAACCGGACCCCGCAGGTCGCACAGAGCCCTCGGCCGCCGCAGTTCGCCCGCTCGGTGACACGCGTGTACGGCGAGACGCCGGCTTCGAGTAACAGGTCACGGAGCGTCCGTCCGCGTGTCGTCTCGACGGCTGTCCGCTCGCCGCTGTCGACGACAGTGACGATCACGCGGTCGTCGTCCGATTCGCCGTCTACCATCGAGTGACTGGAGGAGGCCGACGGACAAAACTGATCTGGAGCGCGGCGTGGCCGTCGCTCGACGGCGAGTGTCGGTCACAGAGAGCGCACCGTGGGGCCGGCGCAGGCGTCAGTGTACCCAGAGCCCGTGGTCGTCTCGGGCGTGCGCGAGGAGCTCCTCCGTCGAGTCGAAGCTCTCTCCGCATGTGCAGACGTGGTACGAAGCCGTGCGCTGGCCTGTAGCCATACTACCAGCATTCGCGTGGAACTATAATAATTTATCGTCTGGTATACGATCACACGGTATAGGAGGGCGTGTCACGCCCGTCCAATAGTTCGTGGGTCCGCCGGTGCCGGAAGCGAAAGAGCGGCTCGAACCCGACCCGTGCGAGCGGCGCGAGGGCCCGTCCGGGCGCGGTCGGGAGTTCGTAGACGACCCGGTCTTCGAGGATCGTCGCGTCGTCGTCGGCGAAAAAGGAGTGGGTGTGTTCCCACTCGGCGAGTGGCCCCTCGTCCATCACGTCCTGAAAGTACGCGCTGCCGTCTCCCCGCTCTCGCGCGCTGATGACCGAGACGACCGTCTGTCGGGGCCCGACGCCGAACGGGCGGACCGAGAGCCGGATCCGCGTCCCGGTCTCGAGAATCTCGGGGTCGTCCGCCCCGTCCGGCCCCTGAACGGCCTCGATCCGGAGGTTCGTCCACCCGGGCGTGAGCGCCTCCAGCCCCGCGATCCGCGAGTGGAACTCCCAGACTGCGTCGAGCGGCGCGTCGATCCGCGTCCGGCGGCGGTACGTTGGCACGGACGGACGTGGCGCCCCGGAGCGAAAAGCGCCCGGATCGCGGGGTTCGAGGCGCTCAGAGCCGCCGGCGGACGACAGCGGTCCCGGCCGACTCGACCTCGTGGTCCGTCGCGGCGGCGACGGTCAGGAGATTCTCGCCGGGTTCGACGTCCAGTTCCGTCTCGAACCGCCCGTCGACGGGGTCGACCAGCGCCGCGTCGGCGGGAGAGCGGACGGCCACCACCGCCGCGTCAGTCTCGCCGCCGACGACCAGCCGGCCGCCGACGAACCGCGTCTCGATCCGGAGGTCGGGGCTCGGCTCCGTCTCGCCGTCCGCGTAGCGCCGCTCGACGACCCGCGGCGTGCTGACCGGCCTCCCGGCGTCGATGCCGTGTGCGAGACGGACGTAGCCGGCCTGTGCCCACGCCAGCGGCGTCGCGGCGCCGGTGCCCTCGCCGAACCGCCAGCCGTAGTCGGTCTCGTTCGCGCGGTCCCACACCTGTTCGGGGAGCATCCGCCCCTCGTTGGCGAAGCCTTCGAGCGTCTCGAGCAGGCTCGTCGGGTCCTCGTCGTCGTCGACGCGGAGCGCGTACTCCGCGCGCTCGCCGGTCAGAAGCGGCCAGAGGCGTCCCACGCCGCCCGTCTCGGCCGTCCACGGCGCTCCGGCGTCGTCGCCGCCGCGCTCGCCGTAGCCGTCGCCGTTGTAGCGGTAGAAGCCGGGGCCGTGGGGCGTCTCGACCCGGATGGCGTCGTCGACGGCGACGAGAGAGTTCCGCACGACCGGGTGGTCCGCCGGCCGGATACCTAGCCGGACGAGGTCGAGGAAGCCGGCGTCGATCACGTCGCGTTCGTCGAGCGTCGGCCCCGCGTTCGCGAGCGTGCGCCGGTGACCCGCGTCGGGGTCGCCGTCGCGGGTCACCCGGAGGTAGTAGGGGACGGGCGCGTCGTGGCGGTCGCCGCCGGTGACGGTCGCACACCACGACTCCACGCGCTCGGCCCAGTCGTCCGCCAGCGCGGTCCAGACCAGCGCGTCGGCCTCGTGGCCGGCGTCGGCCGCGAGCGCGCCCGCACACGCCAGTCCGGCGATCTCTGCGGCGATCGAGGACGGCGAGTAGCCGGCCTCCTCCTCCCAGCGCTCCTGGGCCGTCGCCGGCCCGTTCCGCGCGACGTAGTCCGCGGAGCGCTTGACGTGCCGGTAGCCGTAGTCCGCCTCGTCGAAGCCGATCCCGGCCTGGTCGAGGAGATAGGCGAGGACGGCGGGGTAGGAGATGTTGTCCATCTGTTCGCCGCCCCACCGGGTCTGGCCGTCGAGGTAGGTGTTCTGCGGGATGAACCCCGACTCGTCCTGCTGGCGGCGGTAGACGTACGCGAGCGCGTCGGCGGGCGTCTCGACGTCGCCCGCGGCGAGGTGAGCGGTCGCGACCTGGTAGAGGTCGCGGGACCAGACGAAGTTGTAGCCGTAGCCGCGCTGGTCGCCGGCGACCACGGCGTCGCCCCACGGGACAGAGGGCGAGGCGACGCTCGCGCCGCGGTGGCGCTTGTCCTCGCAGGCCCGGAGTGTCATCAGGGCGGCGTCGTACTGCCGTTTCAGGTCGGGGTCGTCGGCGACGCTCTCGGGGACGTCGCGGTCCGCGAGGTAGTCCACCCAAGACTGGACGTAGCCCGAGCGGACGTTCTCGAAGCCGGCGGTCAGCGCCCCCTGGGCCTCGCCGAGCGCCGCGGCGGTGTCGGCCTCGGTACCGAACCCGAGCGCGAGCGTCTCGCGCACGCGCTCGCCCTCGCCCACCTCGCCGACCAGCACGACGTCCGTCCCGTCGACAGAGGTCTGTGACTCCGGGCGGACCCCCTCGCCGAACAGTCCCTCCAGTCGCTCCGTCCCCGCGGCCTCGGCGCTCGCCCACGCGAACCGGGAGGAGGCGGTCAGAGCCACGGAGACGCTCTCGTCCGGTTCGTCGCCCTCGCCGCGCGCGTCGTAGGCCCTCGCGTCGCGCGCCACGAGGTGGTGTTCGGCCGGCCGGCCGAGGCGCAGTCCGCGGTCGACCCCGCCGCCGTTCGTCAGGGCGACGTCGCCGACGACGTACACCCGGTAGTCGCCGCCGTCGGCGGCCTCGAAGCGCACGTCGGCGAGGAGCGCGTCGCCGTCGGGGTCGGCGGCGTACTCCGCGGTGAGCGTCCACTCGTGGCCGCGCCCGTCGCCCGGCTCGCCGACGACGTGGCGGTAACAGAGCGCCTCGTCGGCCGTGGGCTCGACGGACCGCTCCAGTCCGTCGTCGGTCTCGCGGCGCTCGCGGTGGGTGCGGGCGGTGTACGTCGAGTCGTCGTCGGTGTCGACGACGAGGAAGTCGAGCGTCCGGAGGTTCATCACGTCGACGCGCGGGAACCGCGGCTCGGTCAGTGCCCCGGCGGTCAGGGTGTACCAGACCCGCGACGGGTCGGTCGTCCCGTGGTCCGCGACGGTGCCGACGCCGAACTTCTCGCCCGTCGTCCACCGCGTGCGCTCTGCCGGGCCGGCCGGCCCGTCGCTCGTCGCCGGAAGCGCGTCGGCGGCGTCGAGGCGCGCGGTGGTCTCCAGCCTGAGCGCGTGCGCCCAGCCGATCGGGGTCGCGCTGTCCGGGTGGCCGTCGTCGAAGACCTGCTCTGCGAGGTGGCCCGTCTCGGTGAGGAACGGGCCGTCGGGCCCGAGCAACGCGTAGAGGTCTGCCGACTCCTCGCGGAGGCGCTCTGCGGTCGCCCGGTCGTCGTGGGCCTCACAGCGCTCGGCGAGCGCCGCGAGCGTTATCGCGGCCCACCCGGTCGTCACCGACCAGACCTTCGACCCGGCCTGGTAGTCCTGTCGCCACGTGTCACCCTCGTAGCGGATCAGTCCGCGAACCGACCCGTGGTCGCTCTCGCGGGCGAGCCCCTCGACCGTCGCCTCGACGTGGGCGACGAGGCGGTCGAGCCGTCGCTCGTCTACCCCCCCGAGCGCCGCGTACGACTCGTGGCCGTCGACGAGCGCGAACGTGTCGGCGTCGAACCGCGTGTCGCGTTCCTCGCCGTACTCCCGGCGGATGAACCGCCCCTCGTCGGAGGCCCAGCGGTCTGTGAGTGCCTCGTAGACCGTGTCGGCGCGGCTGCGGGCGTGGTCGCGCACCTGTTCGCGGAGCGGCGCGCGCGCGGCCTCGCTGTAGGCCTCGAGGTACGCCCCCGCGGTGCCGGTGAACCGGCCGATCGCGTCCTCCCACGCGTTCTCGGCGGGGACGGGCAGGCCGTCGTCGGCCAGCCACGCGTCCAGCCCGTCGATACCGGCCGCGATGGTGCGCCGCACCGCCGCGACGAGGTCCTCGGGCAGGTCGTCGCGCCGGGTGCGGAGCAGGCGCGCGAGGACGGCGACGACGCTCGCGGTCTGGTCCGGCTGGTACTCCGGCTTGCGCGAGCCCTCTAACGTCGCGTTCGCCCATCCGGGGGCGACGGAGCCGTCGGAGGCCCAGACGCGGTGGGGCCAGGTTCCGTCGTCGAGCTGTGTCCGGCAGTAGAGCCGCGCGGCGTCGACGAGCCGGTCTGTCACCCCGAGGTCGAACCGCTCGTCCGCGCCCAGCAGGTGGCCGGTGATCCGGGCGTCGTCGCGGAACCACGTGTAGCCGTAGCCGCCGGAGTTGGCGTAGAACGGGTCGAACTCCGGCCCGGCGATTCGGGCGCCGTTCGGCGCGGTCAGGAGGTCGAGCGCCCGGAGGTCGCCACGCACCTGCTCGCCGCGCGGAACCGACGCGGGGACGGTCACGTCGGCCAGCGAGCGCGCCGCCTCGCGGAGCGCCTCGGCGCTCCGGTGGGTGGTCGCGCAGTTCCGGAGGTCCGCGAGCGCGGTCTCGCGGTCCACGTCGTCGTGGTCCGAGAGCTGGGTGACGAGCGTCGTCCGCACGCCCCGACCGGCGCGCTCGAACGGCGCCGACACCACCGCGTCCCCGGAGAGGTGGGTGTCCTCGTACCGGCGGATGGCGGCGTTACGCGGGAACTCGAACGCCTCCTCGTCGAGCAGCTCCTCGAACCGCTCGGGAACCTGCCCGCGGACGTCCGTGAGCCCCGTCGAGGCCGTGACGTAGTCGTGTTCGGTGCGGTGGAACACCTCCAGTGCCGTCGAGTCGTCCGGCCCCTCGTTCTCGTGGATCAGCCGACCGACGCGCGTCTCCTTGCCGCCCGGCGCGAGCGTCAGAAAGGCGACGAGACTCGCGTCGTCCGGGACGGCGCCACGGAGTTCGACGTGGGTGCAGTGCGCCCGACCGAGCGTCAGGTCGTACTGGTGGACGGTGTACGCGCCCGCGTCGTACTCCGTCTCGACCAGCGTCGTCTCGCGGTAGTAGTGCTGGCGAACCGTGTCGAGGTCGTCGAACCAGGTGATTCCGTTCGACGTCCGCACGCCGAAGCGAGAGCGGTCGATCCCGAAGAGGCCAGAGAGTGGCGTCGAGTGGTCACGTAGCGCGCCCGTCGGGCCGACGTGGACGAGGCGGTCACCGTGGCCCGAGAGTGCCCCGTCGACGGTGCGAGCCTCTTCCGGAAACCGCTCGCTGTCGGCGCGGGCGCCCTTGTAGGCGTTCAGGGCGGTCCGAAGTCGCATGAACACCGTCAAGCACCGGGGCGTAAAAGACCCGCCGGTCCTGTTACACGGGATAGTAACTCCGAAGTGGGTCCCCGGAGAGAACCGGCCGTGAATCATCCCGGACCGCCCCGGTTCGCCGCCGTCGGCGACGACCTGGAGCTCGCGCCGCGCGACCCCGACCCGGAGGCAACCTACCGCTGGTCCGTCGCCGCGGCCCCCGACGACTCCCGTGTGACCGTCGGCTCCGATGCCGTGACGACGTTCGTCCCGGACGTGCCCGGTCGGTACCGGGTCCAACTCGAGGATCCGGGGGCGACCCACGCGCTGACGATCCGCGCGTTCCCCTCGTCGTACCGCCCGTCATCCGGCGAGGGCCGGAGCGGCGACGTTCGGGACACCGCCGTCCCCGACCCGAACCAGGCCGCCCCGACCGCGCCCTACCCCGACTCGTCGCCGCCGACTGGGGGCGGCCGCCCACGCCTGCGCCTCGACGCCGACGTCGAAGACGAGACGGTGGTCGTCCGCGCTCGTCCCCGGCCACATCCAGACGACCCGCGCGACCCCGGCGCGTTCGCGGCCGAGTTCGTCCTCGACGACCGCGACGCGCTCTCGCTCGACGATCCCTCGGTCACCGTCGACGGCCACGACCTCCGGATCGACCGTGCGGCGCTCGACCCCGGCACACAGCGGGTCCACGCCGTCGCCGTCGGGGAGAGTTACTCCGTCCCCGACGTGGTCTCGCTCGACGCGAGCGACGACGGCTCGGTGACGGTCGAGCGGCCGAACGACCCGCCGGCGTGGAGTCTCGACGCGACGGTCTACGAGGTGTACGTCCGCTCGTTCGCCGACCCAGACGATGGACAGAGCCGGCTGGCGTACGTGACAGAGCGGCTCCCCTACCTCGACGACCTCGGGGTGAACACCATCTGGATGACCCCTGTCCTCCAGCACGACGGCTACCCCCACGGCTACAACACGGTCGACTTCTTCGGTATCGCCGACGACCTCGGTACCCGCGCGGAGTACGAGGAGCTGGTCGCTCGCGCCCACGACCGCGATATGCGGGTGCTGTTCGACCTCGTCTGTAACCACTCGGCGCGCGAACACCCGTTTTTCCAGGACGCCTACGGGAACCCCGACTCGCCGTACCGCGACTGGTACGAGTGGCAGGAGGACGGCGAGCCGGGCACCTACTTCGACTGGCCGTTCATCGCCAACTTCGACTTCTCGACCCTCGCGGTCCGCCGGCACCTCCTGGACGCCGTCGACGAGTGGGCGCCGCTCGTCGACGGCTTCCGGGTCGACATGGCGTGGGCCGTCCCGACCCCGTTCTGGCGCGAGGTGCGCGACCGGGTGAAGGCAATCGACCCCGAATTCCTCCTCGTCGACGAGACCATCCCCTACATCCCGGAGTTCTCCAACCTCACCTTCGACGTCCACTTCGACTCCACGCTCTACTTCCGGCTCCGGCAGGTCGGGCAGGGCCACGAGCCCGCGAGCGCCGTCCTCGACGCCGTCGACGAGCGCGCGCGCACCGGCTTCCCCGACCACGCCGGCTTCCTCACCTACGCCGAGAACCACGACGAGACGCGCTACCTCGCGGAGTGTGGCCGCCCCGCGGCCCGGGCCGCCGTCGCCGCCGTCGCGACGCTCCCGGGGGTGCCGATGGTGTACGGCGGCCAGGAGACCGCACAGCTCGGCCGGCGCGACCAGCTCGTCTGGGACGACGACCTCGTCGACCACGAGCTACAAGAATACGTCAGCCGGGTCCTCCGGACCCACCGCCGGGTAGACGCGCTCGACCCGTCCGCGAGCCTCGACGCCGTCGACCTAGCGCTCGTCGACGGCCCGGACCGCGACCGGCTGGTCGCGTTCGGCCGCGGCGGGCGCGTCGTCGTGGTTCTGAACTTCGGCGAGGAGCCCGCGACGGTCGACCTCGGCTCCGACGTCGACCACGTCGACCTGCTCACCGGCGACGAGGTCGGGACTCCCGAGGGCGTGCGGGTGCGCGACGCCGTCGTCCTCGAGCGCGCCTGAGCGGCCGCTCTCGTCTCCCGGCGCCCGTCGCCCGGCCGGGGCGCGGCGCAGCCGTCCCGGCGTCCTCCCTCGGGGCAGAGCCGACGGACCGGCGCCCCGGCGGTCGACGCGCCGTCGCGACGAAGAGCAGAAGACACACGAGACCGGAGGCCCCCGGCGAGCGTCTGTGGCGGGGAGACAGCCTCCTCGTCTGCGGGACGGCGCAGACGAACTGGCGGACGACCCGTCCGCCGGGAGCCGAGCGTCGGTCCGTCAGCCGCGCTGGTCGGCCGGGAACCACGCGAGGTCGTGGTCGGCCTCCAGCGTCACCCGGACGGGGCTGTCGATCGAGATCGACTCGTCGTGGTTGTGCATGCACTCGACGGTCGTGCCGTCGTCGAGTTCCACCTCGTACATGATCGTCGGTCCGAGATACCGACGCGCCCGCACGCGGCCGTCGGGGGCGTCGCGGTCGGAGACCGCCCGGAGGTCGTCGGGCCGGACGAGAACGTCAACGTCCACGCGGTCGTACGCGTCGGTCAGGCCGTCGACCCGGTCGCGGTCGATCGGTCCGAGCCCGGTCCGCACCTCGCCGCCGACGACGCGGCCGGGGAGGAACGAGGCGTGGCCGAGAAAGCCCGCCACGAACCGGGACTCGGGGCGCTGGAACACCGACTCGGGGACGCCCTCCTGTTCGATACGGCCGTCGTTGACGACGGCGACGCGGTCGGAGATAGAGAGCGCCTCCTCCTGGTCGTGGGTGACGGAGACGGCGGTGACGCCCGCGGTCTTGAGGATGCGTCGGACCTCCTCGCGCATCTCCACGCGGAGGTCGACGTCGAGGTTGGAGAACGGCTCGTCGAGGAGTACCACCGCGGGTTCGGGCGCGAGCGAGCGAGCGAGCGCGACCCGCTGCTGTTGTCCCCCCGAGAGTTCGTCGGGGTACGCGTCCGAGCGCGACTCGAGGCCGACGAGGTCTAACAGCTCCGCGACGCGGGCCTCGCGGTCGGCCTCGTCCATCCCTTCGAGGCCGAACGCGACGTTCTCCGCGGCGGTCAGGTGCGGGAAGAGCGCGAACTCCTGGAAGACGACGCCGACGTCGCGGTCTTCGGGCTGGACGTGCGTGTCCGGCCCGGAGACGGTCTCGCCGTGGAGCCGAACGCTCCCCTCGTCGGGGCGGTCCAGCCCCGCGACGAGGCGGAGCGTCGTCGTCTTGCCACAGCCGGAGGGGCCGAGGAGGGTCAGAATCTCGCCCTCCGCGACCGAGAGAGACATATCCTCGATCACGCGCTCGCTGCCGAAGGACTTCGAGACGTCGTCGAGTTCCAGCACCGTCGTCGCGCCGGCTCGCCCGCTCGCCCCGGACGCGGGCTGCCGTCGCTCCGTGACCCCGCTATCGGACACCGTACCCCTCCGAGACGACGGCGGACGTCGAACGTCCCGACACGACAAGTCGCACGGGCGCACGAACGACCGCCGTAATGAAGTACTCGTCGGAACGTGCTGCGGGCACGCGGGCGGCGAGCGTCGAGAGTCCGGCCGG
>JBDGTD010000004.1:0-34357 GCA_042217165.1 Haloferacaceae archaeon
CCGCCCGGACCGCCCGGACCGCCCGGACCGGCCTGTGCCTGCTGTGCCTGCTGCTGGTACATCTGCTTGCCGATCTCCTGGAGTTCCTCGGAGAGCGCCTCGGTGACCTCTTCGAGGTCGTCGGCGCTCGCGTCCTCGTCCTCGAGGACCGCCTCGACGTCTTCGACCGCGTCTTCGATGTCGGCGCGCAGGTCGTCGTCGACGGCCTCCTCGTTCTCGTCCAGGAGCGTCTCGGCGCGCTGGACCGCGGACTCGGCCTCGTTTCTGGCCTCGATGCGCTCGCGGCGCTTCTGGTCCTCTTCGGCGTGCTTCTCTGCTTCCTCCTGCATCTCCTCGATCTGCTCGTCGGAGAGGCCGGCGCCGCCCTCGATAGTGATCGACTCCTCGTTGCCGGAGCCTTTGTCCTCGGCAGAGACGTTGACGATGCCGTTCTCGTCGATGTTGAACGACACCTCGATCTGGGGCGTGCCGGCGGGCGCGGGCGGGATGCCCGACAGCATGAACTCGCCGAGCAGTTCGTTCTCCTCTGCGATCTCGCGTTCGCCCTGGAACACGCGGATGTTCACCGAGGTCTGGTTGGCCTGTGCCGTGGTGAACACCTTCGACTCCTCGGTCGGGATGGTCGTGTTCTTCTCGATGAGACGCTCGAACAGGCCGCCCTTGACCTCGACGCCGAGGCTGAGCGGCGTCACGTCGAGCAGGACGATGTCGTCGACGTCCCCGGAGAGGACGCCGCCCTGGATGGCTGCGCCCATCGCGACGGCCTCGTCGGGGTTGACGCTGGAGCGGGGCTCATTGCCGACCAGTTCCTCGACCTGTTCGCGGACCTGCGGCATCCGTGTCGACCCGCCGACGAGGATCACCTCGTCGATGTCGGTCTCGTCGTAGCCCGCGTCCTCGAGAGCCTGTCGGGTCGGGCCGACGGTGCGCTCGACCAGGTCGCTCGTGATCGACTCGAACTTCGCGCGCGTCAGCGACTGCTCGACGTGGAGCGGCCCCGAGTCCGTGGCCGCGATGAACTGCTCGTTGATCGTCGTCTCCTTGCGGCTGGAGAGTTCGATCTTCGCCTCCTCGGCCGCCTCCTTCAGGCGCTGGAGCGCCTGCCGGTCCTCGCGGAGGTCGATCCCGTGGTCTGCCTCGAACTGGTCGGCCACGTGGTCGACGATCGCCCAGTCCCAGTCGTCGCCTCCGAGGTCGTTGTCGCCGTTCGTGGCGACGACCTCGTAGACGCCGCCGCCGAGGTCGAGAACCGAGACGTCGAAGGTGCCGCCGCCGAGGTCGTAGACGAGAACGGTCTGGTCGGAGTCGTCGTCGAGGCCGTACGCCATCGAGGCGGCGGTCGGCTCGTTGATGATGCGCTCGACCTCGAAGCCCGCAATCTCGCCGGCGTCTTTCGTCGCCTGTCGCTGGGCGTCGGAGAAGTACGCCGGAACGGTGATGACGGCACGCTCGACCTCGTCGCCGAGATACTCCTCGGCGTCCCGCTTGATCTTTCCGAGGATCATCGCGGAGACCTCCTCGGGCGTGTAGCTCTCGCCGTCGACGTCGACGGTGTAGCCCTCCTCGCCCATGTGGCGCTTGATCGACTGGATCGTGCGCTCCGGGTTCTGAACCGCCTGGTTCTTCGCCGGTTTCCCCACCAGTCGCTCGCCGTCCTCGGTGAGTGCCACCACGGACGGCGTCGTCCGCGACCCCTCGGCGTTCTGGATGATCTCGGGGTCGCCGCCTTCCATCACCGCGAAGGCGCTGTTCGTCGTCCCGAGGTCGATTCCGAGAATCTTGTTACTCGGCATTCTTGGTCGTATCTACCGGGCCTGTCGCGGTTAAACGTTACCTTACTTCCCGAGCGGACTGTCCCGTCCGTCTCGACGCCGTCGGGCGATCTCGGTCGAGACGGGCCGCGTGCGGTCGGCGGGTTTTTGTCGACGCGCTACTCGACCGCGTCCTCGTCGGCGTCGTCCTCGCTCACCGTCACCTGCGCCGTCTGGACCACGCGGTCGGCCATCTCGTAGCCCGGACGGTACGTCGTCACGACCGTCCCCTCCGGCTGGTCGCTCGGTTCGCGCATCAACACCTCGTGGCGAACCGGGTCGACCTCGTCGCCGGGGTCGGGTTCGATCGGCTCGACGCCCTCCTCGGCCAGCACCTCGTCGAACGCCGCGAGCGTCCCCTTCAGCCCCTCGCGCAGGTCGGCGTCGTCGTCCTGCGCGAGCGCCCGCACGAGGTCGTCGCGCACCTCCACGACCCGTTCGACGAACGCCTCGGTCGCGCGCTCTTTCAGCTTCTCGCGCTCGCGCTCCTGTCGTCTCTTGTAGTTCTGGAACTCGGCCTGCTTGCGCTTGAGTCGCTCTTCGAGGTCCTCGACCCGGTCGGCCGTCTCGCGCAGGTCCCCGACCTCCGCCCGAAGCGTCGCGGCGTCGGCGGCCAGGTCGTCGAGTTCGCCGGCGATCTCGTCGTCGTCGACCCGGTCTGCGAGCGCCCGGGCACGCTCGTCGAGCGGAGCCGTCTCCGGCTCGGCGTCTTCGGTCCCGGCGGAGGTCGCCTCTGGCTCCGGCTCGTCTGTCGCCTCCGGCTCGGCGTCTTCGGTCCCGGCGGCGTCCTCACTCATGCCCGAGTCCTGCCGCCGGGCGGGGATAAGCGTTGAGAAACCTACTGATACATCCCGAGCGACTGCGCGCGCGAGGAGTCGGAGTCGGCCTCCTGCATCCGACGCGCGAGGCGCTCGCGGGCCTGTCGGATCTCGCTCGCGTGCTCGACCAGGTCGTCGGTCGGCACCTCGACGCCCGCGAGCGGCTCGATGGCCTCGCTGATCACCGCCCGCGAGGCCGCGGGGTCGGGGAACTGCGGGTCGGACTCCGCGACGACCCCGAAGGCCCGCTCCCCGCGTTCCAGCGCGCGGGCGAGGAGCGCTCCGGTCGGCCCGGAGACGAGCCCGGGCTCCGGCGGGGCCTCCAGGCCGACCTCGGCCAGCCGGTCCGCCACGTCCCCGGTCCCGACGCCGTAGACGCCGGGCGGAGCCTCGTCCCGTTCGCTCGGGATGCCGCTGAGATAGAGTGCGGTCACCGTCTCGTCGATCGACTCGCCGAGACAGTTCGCGACAGAGCCGGCGGCGCCGGGGGCGACCGGCACGTCGCTCTGGAGAACGAGGAGGTCGCGCTCGTCGTCGGCGTAGAGCCGCACGGGCGTCCGCAGCGCCGGGTCGGCCTCGCCGTAGCCGACCACCGGCGGCAGGTCGTCACAGTGGACGTTCCCGTGGTGGACCATCCCGAAGCTGTCGACGAGGTAATCCGCCGCAATCTTCCCCACCAGCCCGACGCCCGGGAACCCCTCGACCAGCGTCGGCGCCGACACGTCCACCGCTTCGACTACGTCGATCCGTGCCATGCTCGGCGGTGACGGGGCGGACGGGTAAAATCCGCGGGCCGTAACGGACATACGTCGCGCCCGGCAGTGACGGGCGTGAACCCCCTCGACCGCTACGAGCCGCTGGTCGACGACCCCGCGGCGTTCCGGGCGGCCTGTGACCGGCCGCTCCCGACGACCGTCCGGGTGAACTCGATCAAGTCCTCGGTCGAGCGGACCCGCCGCGCCCTCGACGAGGAGGGGATTGCGCACGACCCGGTCGCGTGGGCCGACGACCTGCTCACCCTCCCCGACACCTCACCCGGCGACTCGTGGGCGTTCGCACACGGCTGGCTCCACGGACAGGAGGAGGTGTCGTCGCTCCCCGCCCTCGCGCTCGACCCACAGCCCGGCGAGACGGTGTGGTGTGCCTGCGCCGCACCCGGGTCGAAGGCGACGCACGCGGCGGCACTGATGGCGGATCGAGGACACGTGGTCGCGAACGACAACAGCCTGGGACGGCTCTCGGCGCTCCGGCACAACGCCCAGCGTCTCGGCGTCACGGCGACGACGGTCACGCGCGCCGACGCGCGGAACTACTCGCTCGCGCCGTTCGGGGTCGACGCGTTCGACCGCGCCCTCGTCGACGTCCCCTGTTCGTGCGAGGGGACCGTCCGCAAGAACCCCGACGTGGTCGACGAGTGGACGATGGACCACGTCGAGTCGCTCGCGGAGATACAGACCGATATCCTCCGTCGGGCGGTCCAGGCCACCCGCGCCGGCGGGACCGTCGTCTACTCGACGTGTACGTTCGCGCCCGAGGAGAACGAGGCCGTCCTCGACCGGGTACTCGGCGCGGAGGACTGTCGCGTGGCCGAGTGGGAGGCTCCGGGAGGACTGGCGACCGACCCCGGTGTCACCGCGTGGGAGGGCGAGGAGTACGACCCGCAGGTCGAGCGCGCGACGCGAGTCTACCCCCACCGGAACGACACGGGCGGGTTCTTCTGTGCGCGCCTGGAGGCGGGCGGATGAGCGACCCCTCGACGGACGCCGGGAACCGAGGCGACCGGTTCGACCGCCTGCCGACGACGCCCGCGGAGCGCGAGGTCGCGGGTCGCGTCGCCCGCTCCGAGGTCCTCGACTACCTCACAGACCGGTTCGGGATCCCGCCGGAGACGTTCGCCGAGCACACGTTCTGGGAGAAGGGCGCGGGCAAGATCTGGGTCGCTCACGGCGACCACCCGTCACCGGTCGAGGTCGAGGGACTCGGGATGACCTGTCTGCGGACGCGACAGGAGTTCTGGAAGCCCACGACCGACTTCGTCCAGCGGTTCGGCGAACTGGCGAGCGACTGTGTCGTCCTCCTCTCGGACGACGCGGCGGCGCGGTTCGCCGCCGGCGAGGAACAGGAGGTGGCGTGGGACGGCGACTGGGGCTACCTGATCGCCGCGCGCGAGACGGCGGGTGACGTCGTGCCGCTGGGCGTTGGCCTGTACACCTACGGGGAGCTGGACTCGATGGTACCGAAAGGGAGGCGCCGGCAGGCGCCTCCAGACTGAGGCGGCGAAGCCGCCGAAAGGGCAACGGCACCAACTGCCGCCGGACCGGAGGCGGTGACAGACTGTCTTCAGACCCGACTGCACGTCGATCGAACTTCTCTGTTTCCGACGTGATCAACGTGATACCGTGTTACAGACGCTCGAACAACATTTTTTACGAACCGCGGACAACGATCGACCGCATTCGGTGGTGAGCCAGATGCCGCTCCCGACGAATCCCAACACGTCGTGGATGCAGGGGCTCGACCTCCCGTCCCGGGTACTCGGAGGCGAGTCCCCGCTCGGAGGCACCGACTACGAACTGTACGAGGAAGACGACGAGTTCGTCCTGAGCGTCGAGGCACCCGGCTTCGAGGCCGACGAGTTCGAGGTCGCCTGGGACGACGGCGTCCTCAACGTCTCCGCGGAACACGTCGACGAGGAGCGGGGCCGCAAGCGGACATACCACCGACGGTTCCGCTTCCCGAAGGACGTCGACGACGACGAGATCGCCGCCCAGTACCGCAACGGGGTCCTCGAGGTGCGACTCCCCCTCGAGATGGACGCGACGGCGACCGGCCGGACCATCCCGGTCGAGAGCTGACCGACTCAGCTCGCTCTATCGCCGCGTCCCGCCCGCCACTCGAGCGTTCCGCCGCTCAGCCCCTCCCACGCGACGCGGAAGCCCAGCCGCGAGAGGACGGCACTCGCGTCGTCGACGCCGTGTTCGTCGAGGATCGCCTCGGCCTCCGCGAAGGCCATCCCCGGCTCGACCGCGGCCCGCAGGTCGTCGAGAACGGCGGGCCGGACGAGCGTCCGGCCGACCCGCTCGTGCTCCGGGAACGCTCGGTCCTCGACGGCCGACTCGCTCACGCCGTGGGCGGCGGCGACGTCCGCGATGGTCGTCACGTCGGCCTCGGGCCGGAGTTCGTCCGGCAGGTCGGCGTCGGCGACGAGGTCGGCTTCGTACTCGCGGAGGACGTCGACGACGTCCTTGACCCGCACCCGGTCGCGATAGGTGATCACCCGTCCGCCGGCCGCCGCGAGTTCTGTGCCGACCCCGAGCGACTCGTCGACGGCGACGACCAGCCGCTCGTCGGCCGCCTCGACCTGCTCCAGTTTCTTCTGGACGTAGTCGGGCGTCCAGAATCCCATCACCTCGAAGAACACCCGTTCCCGCGGCGCCGCGGCGCCGGCCGGCCGGTAGTCGAACGCGAAGTCGGGGATCATCAGGCGGTCGCCCGCGTCGAGCGGCTCCGGTTCGCGCACGAGCGCCCAGTCGAGGTCGAGAGCGCGAAAGCGGGCCGCGAAGTCGGCCTCGACGCCGCTGTCGTAACTCGGCTCCGCGACGGGGTCGACGCCCGGGGGTGACACGTCGCTCTCGTCCAGTCGGAGCGTCCGTTCGCGCCCCCGGTCGTCGATCGTCGCGGTGAGCGACCACTCGGGGGCCTCTGCGACGGCCCGGAGGACGCGCGCGAACGCGGTTCCGTACCGGCGCGTCTTCCGAAACAGCGCGTCCGGCCCGGTGAGAACGAGTTCGCGGCCCTCCTCTGTCACCCGGACCTCGTACAGCAGGCCGGCGCGCTTCGCGGCGCTCACCAGCCGTCGCACCTCGGACGAGCGCACCCGGACCTCCGTCGCGTCGAACAGCGCCGTCTGTGCCAGCGAGAGGTCGTACTGCGCGAGCAGGGACCCGGGGTCCCACCGCGGGTCGAACGCCGCGAGCACCCGCCGGCTCTCCCGGTCGGCGTAGAGCGACTGCTCGACGGCCTCGCTCGCGACCCCGAGGTCGTCGGCGGCCCGCGCGAGCGCCCGGTCGCGGTCGGCCTCGCTCGCGACCCCGACCGTCTCGGCGGCGGCGAAGGCGGCGTGGCGGGCGCGTTCGGGGGGGAGCGGCGACCGCGTCTCGAAGACCGCCTCTCGGTCCAGCAGCTTCGCGAACCCCCGGACGAGCTTGAACGAGTCGGCCTCCCGTTCGAGCCCGGTCAGCGCCTCGTCGAGCGCCGCCCGGTCTGCGCCGACGTGGTCCTCGTAGACCTCCAGGACCCGCGCCGCGAGCGGGCGGTCCTCGTCGGTCGTGAACCGGGGACGGTAACTCCCGCCCCGGCGCGAGACCCGCAGGAGGTCCTTCGTGAGCACGCTCGTCGCTCGGTCCTCGCGGACAAAAGCGCCCCGGGACCCGAACGGACAGGTTGATTGCCCCGCGCCCTTCCCACCCCCTATGCGCCGCCGCCGGCTCCTCTGTGCCCTCGCGGCTCTCCCCGCGCTCCTCGGCGGATGTCTGTCGAGCCTCCCGTCGGCCACCGGTCCACGTGCCCCGCCGACACCGGACGGGACGCCCGGCGGACAGACCGGCGTGGCCGTCGCCGACCTGAGCGTCGAACCGACCGACGACGACCGTCTGCGCGTCCTCGCGACGCTCCAGAACCGCGGTCCGGAGCCGACCGACGCGACGGTGGTCGTGACGGTCACCGTCGGCGACGAGGAGTCGGTGCGGGAGACGACAGTTCGGGTGCCGGGACGGGGGACGACCGAGGCGAGCGTCGAGTTCGACCTGCCGTTCGAGTCGTTCGCCGGGAACGGGAGCGTGAGGGCCCGGGTCCGCTGACCCCGGCCGCTATCGCCGCCGCGCGGCCACCCGCTCTTCCGCCGTCTCGGCGGTCACCACCTCGTACAGCGTCGCGCGCCCGGCGCCGGACTCGCCCGCCTTCGGCCGGAGGATCCGCCCGAGTCGCTGGGTGAACTCCCGTTCGCTCCCGCTCCCCGAGAGGACGACCCCCACGTTCGCGTCCGGCACGTCGACTCCTTCGTCGAGTACGTTCGCGGCGACGACCCGCGAGTACCGGCCGTCGCGGAACCGCTCTAACACCCGGCGGCGCTCGGCCGCCCCCGTCTCGGCCGTGATCGCGGGGATCAGGAACCGTTCGGAGAGCCGGTAGACGAGGTCGGTGTGGGCCGTGAAGACGATCACCCGGTCGTCGCGGTGTCTGTCGAGGATCTCGGCCAGCCGTTCGACCTTCCGCTCGGCGTTCATCATGATCTCCCGGGCCTCCTGTTTCGCCAGCATCGCCTCCCGGGCCCGCGGGTCGGAGCCGGACCGCTTTACCAGTTCCTGCCAGTCGCTCCCGCTCTCCATCGAGATACCGGAGCTCCGGAGGTAGTCGACGAACTGCTCCTGTCGCTCGTCGTAGCGCTCCCGTTCCGCGTCGGTCAGTTCGACCGCCACCCGTCGGAGGTCGTACTCCGCGAGGAACTCGCCCGCGAGTTCGTCGGGGTCGAGGCGGTAGATCCGGTCGCCGACCAGGTCTGCGACGACCTCGTGGGCGCCGTCCGGGCGTTCGAACGTCGCGGTGAGGCCGAGACGCGCCGGCGCAGCGCACAGCCGCGCGGCGTCGCGGTAGCCCTCGCCGCCGAGATGGTGGACCTCGTCGAAGACGACGAGCCCGAACCGGTCGCCCAGTTCGTCCGCGCGGAGGTACGCCGAGTCGTACGTCGCGACGGTCACGGGCTCGACCGTCTGCTCCCCGCCGCCCAACTGCCCGACCGGGACGTCGAACTCCGTCGTCAGTTCCTGTCGCCACTGCGTCACGAGGTCGACCGTCGGGGCGACGACGAGCGTCGCGGTCCCGAGTTCCGCGGCGGCGACGACCGCAATGACGGTCTTGCCGCTCCCGGTCGGGAGTTCGACCACGCCGCGCTCACCCGCGTCGCGCCACGCGTCGAGCGCCGCGCGCTGGTACGGCCGGAGGTCGTACGTCGTCGCGAGGTCGAGACCCTCGGCGACGAGGACGTCGTCCTCGTACGGAATCTCCCGCTCGTCGAGGACCGTCCGGAGGTGCGCGTAGCGGTACGCCGGCGCCCGCGCGCTCGCGCCGCTCACGCGCTCCTCGCTCTCGACGTCGGGCAGCCGCGGGAGGTCGTCCTCCTCGTCGGCGTCGAACCGGACCGTCCCGTCCTCGTAGGAGAGTCGGAGCGTCACGGCTCCCACGTCCGTCGTGACGCCTTCACGACGACGTCGCGGGGGAGGAGCCGCCGGAGTAGCGCCCGGCCCTTGTCCCGCAGTCCCGGCACGACCACGCGCTCGCCGTCCCGGAACCCGCGGTAGCCCGCCTGTGCCACGTCCCCGGGGTCGAGCAGCGAGCCGCGCGCGACGCCGGACTCGCCCATCCCGCCGCGGTCCATGAACTCGGTGTCGGTCTCGCCGGGACAGAGCGCCGTCACCTGCGCCGCGGGCGCGAGTTCCTCCGCCAGCGCCTCGGAGAACGAGAGCAGATACGCCTTCGTCGCGCCGTAGACCGCCGCGCCCGGCGCCGGGACGATGCCGGCGACGGAGGCGACGTTGATGATCCCGCCGCCGCGAGACTCGACCCCGTCGGCGTACCGCTTCGCGAGCCGCGTCGACGTCTCGACGTTCAGTCGCCGCATCTGTGCCTCCTCGTCGCCGTCTGTCTCCGTGAACGCCCCGTACACCCCGAAGCCGGCGTTGTTCACCAGCACGTCGACCGCGACGCCGCGCTCGTCGAGCACACCGTACAGGTCGTCCGCCGCGCCCTCGACGGCGAGGTCGGCCGTCACCGGCGTCGCGCTCACGCCGTGGCGCGCCGCGAGCCGCTCCGCTGTCTCCCGCAGGCGGTCGCCCCGCCGCGCGACCAGGACCACGTCGCTCCCGTCGGCCGCGAACAGGCGCGCGAGCTCGTTGCCGATGCCCGACGACGCGCCGGTGACGAGCGCCGTCTCGTCGGGGCGCTCGGGATCTGTCCCCTCGGACGCCAGCACCGTCGGTCCCTCGGTCTCGCGGTCACTCACACTGCGTGGTGACGCGCCGCGGGCCTAATCGCTTCGGGGTCGGGGTTCGCCGGACTGAACTGCGGGTCGTCCGATCTGGCCGGCGTGTCCCCAGCGCAGCCCTCCGCTCCCGCCAGCGACCTCAACGACCCCGTCGCGGTGACGGCGAACGCGGGGCTTTCGCACTGTACGAGCGCGGCGACGCCGAGATGGGGTGACGACCGGGGTAGGACTTAGGTACGCGCCCCTCCTGCCGCTCTCATGGAGTTCTCCGACCGTGTCGAGCGCATCTCGATCAGCGGCATCCGCGAGGTGTTCGAGGCGGCGAGCGCAGAGGCGATCAACCTCGGCCTCGGCCAGCCCGACTTCCCGACGCCGGACCACGCGCGGCAGGCGGCGATCGAGGCCATCGAAGCGGGGAAGGCGGACGGCTACACCGGCAACAAGGGGGTCGAACCGCTCCGCGAGGCGGTCTCGGACAAGTTCGCGCGCGACCAGGGCGTGGACGTCCCGCCCGGCGACGTAATCGCAACCGCAGGCGCGAGCGAGGCGCTCCACGTCGCGATGGAGGCCCACCTCGGCCCCGGCGACGAGGTGCTGATCCCCGACCCCGGCTTCGTCTCCTACGACGCACTGGCGAAGGTGGCCGGGGCAGAACCCGTCCCCGTCCCTCTGCGCGAGGACCTGACGCTCGACCCCGCGGCCGTCGAGGACGCGATCACCCCAGACACGGCCGCGTTCGTCCTCAATTCGCCCGGCAACCCCACCGGCGCCGTCTCGCCCCCCGACGACGTCCGCGAGTTCGCCCGGATCGCCCGCGACCACGACGTCCTCTGTATCTCCGACGAGGTGTACGAACACACCGTCTTCGACGGCGAGCACCGCTCGCCGCTGGAGTTCGAGCGCGAGAACGTCGTCGTCGCCGGCGGCTGTTCGAAGACATACTCGATGACCGGCTGGCGGCTGGGGTGGGTGACGGGCGCGAGCGAACGGGTCGAGCGGATGCTCCGCGTCCACCAGTACGTCCAGGCGTGTGCGAGCGCACCGGCCCAGTACGCCGCCGAGGCCGCGCTCACCGGGCCACAGGACGTGGTCGGAGAGATGTGTGAGACGTTCGAGCGCCGCCGGGACCTCGTGGTCGAGCGGTTCGACGAGATGGGACTCGACTGCCCGACGCCACAGGGCGCGTTCTACGCGATGCCGGCGGTTCCGGAGGGGTTCGTCGAGGCCTGTATCGACCGGGACGTGGTCGTCGTCCCCGGCGAGGCGTTTGGCGACGGCGGCGCGGGCCGGATGCGCGTCTCGTACGCACAGGACGAGGAACGCCTGCGAGCGGCGCTCGACCGGATGGAGACCGCGCTCGCGACGGTCTGAGTCACCGCGACCCGACCGTCTCGCCCACGGAACGCCCCAGAAGCGCCGCGACAGCGACTTCGACGTAGAACGCGAGAAAGAAGCCGACGACGACGGGCGCGAGCAGCCGGTAGAGCGCCACGACCGTCCCGAGGGCCGCGACGCCGACGAGCCACGCGACGAGATAGCGGGCGTTTCCCGCACACCGCCGGAGCCGCGAGCGGTCGACCGCGGCCCGGAGCCGTCCCTCGACGGCGTAGCCCGTCAGGCCGGCGGGGAGCAGGTAGAGAAACGGCGCGACGAACGCGAGCGCCGCCGTCGCCCCGAGGACGACGATCAGACCGGCACCGCCCCCGCCGCCGCGTCCGACCAGCCCCCACGTCGTCGTGACGAGGACCGCGACCGGCACGGCGAGATACGCGATCGCGACGACCGCGCCCGCCAGTCCGTCGCGCACGAGTCCCGGAAGCGCGGCGAGACCGAACGCCGGACGCGCGCGCTCGTCCGGGGCCGCGGCGTATCCGAGCGTGCGGACGAGAAAGCCGAGGACGACGACGAACGGGACGAGCCGCACCCACTCCGCGAGGAGGTGGAGGCCGCCGCCGACCGCGACGGTGAAGACGACGTCCGGGCCCCGGGCCGGGGAGCGAAGCGCCTCGCGGAGCATCGTCTGGCGCTCTCCCGGCCGTCCGATGACACTTTCGTTCGCCGACCGTCGGCCGGATCGCGGGCTAGTCGTCGACGATCTCCGAGCCACCAGCCGGCAGGAACTCCTGGATCTTGTCCGGGCTCGCGACCTTCCTGACGAACGTCTGGTCGGCGAACCGCTCGCGGAACTCCCGGTAGACGAGCTTCGCGGCGTCGTTCTGGGCGTACCGGCCGGGCCGGAGGCGGACGCTCGTCGCGACCCGCGGCTCGATCGCCGTCGGCGGCCCGCCGATCACGCGCGTCTCGCCCTCGACCCGGATGCCGACGGCCACCTCGCAGGCCACGTCGCGGTGGTAGGTCCGGTCGCCGCGGATCACGAACCCGCCCTTCTCGACGTACTCGCCGCTCTCGGGCGTCTTCGACACCTGCGAGGGGTCGACAGCGTAGGCGTCGCCCGCGAACCGGCCGTCCTTCCAGTCCGAGGCGTACGACACGGCGAACTGCGCCGCCTCCCGGAGCGAGGCGTCGGGGAACGCCACCTCGCGCGACGCCTCGGAAGGGCCCGTCGCCTTCAGCACCGTCACCGGGCCGCCGTGGGCGTCCGTGTGGAAGAAGCGGTCGTTGGGCTCGAGGTACTTCTTCACCAGCGCCTCGTTCTGGTCGGCGTCACGGCCGCCGACGACGAGGAAGTCGTCGCTCGTGTGGAACCAGCGAAAGCGCTCGTACCAGTGTTCGGCGGTGCGGAGCGGGACCGAGGAGCGCGCGAGCCAGTCGACGTCCTCGTTCTCGTTCTCGTTCTCGTCGTCGCCCTCGCTCTCGTCTCCGTCCTCGCCCTCGCCTTCGTCGTCGGCCGCCCACGCCTCGCGGCGGCTTTTGACCGCCTCTAGCTGTTCCCGCGTCTCCTCGACTGCCTCCTTCGCGCCCTCCCGTTTCTCCTCGATCCGCTTTGCCTCCGTGTAGAGGCGGTCGGCGTTGTGTTCGACCCCCTCGGAGGGGTCGAGTTCGACCGTCAGGTCGTCGAGCCGGATCGTCACCGTCCCCTCGCGTCCGTCCACGTCCTCGACGGCCTCCGCGGCCGGGATGCCGCGCTCTGCGCCTTCGGCCAGTCGCTCTTCGATCTCGTCCCACGACCGCCCGTCTGCGCGGGCCTCGCGAACAGTCGTCAACACCTCGTCCACGAGGTCGTAGCGGGCGTAGATCGCCTCCGCGCGCTCGCGCTCGCGCTCGGCGTCGTCGGCGAACTCCTCGATCGCGCTCTCCTGTTGCTCGACTATCCGCTCGAACTTCGCGATCTCGGCCTCGAAATCCGGGCGGTCCGGCTCGCCCGTGGTCTCGGTCGTCTCGTCTTCCGTCTCGAGGCGGTGGACGTAGACGTCGAGCGCCGCGTTGAACGACTCGAACTCGGTCGCGTCCAGTCCCTCCCGCTCGACGAGCGGGAACGGCGTCGCGTCGACGACGTCTCCGTCCTCCTCGTACAGCCGCGGGTCGAGGTTCGTCTCGCGCAGGTCCGCCGCGAGACGGTCGATCGCGTCGTACAGCGCCTCGTACTCCGTCTCGGTCGCGTCCGCGATGTCGAGTGTCTTCTCGACGCCCGCGCGGGCACAGACCTCCTCGGCGTAGAGGCCGCCGAAGTTCACCTTCGTCGCGAGCGTCCGCACCACGTCCGTGTCCGACCCCGCCATCCGCGCGACGAACCCGTCGTAGGAGACGTCGAGCGGGTTCAGCCGGGAGTCGGGAAACTCGTACTGCGACCCCGGGGCGACCGTCCGGGACTTCAGACGCACCGTGTGGAGCGACTGGACGACCTCGCCCGTCCCGTCCAGCACCGCGAGGTTACCGTCACCGAACAGTTCGACGACGACCGTCGTCGTCTGGTCGTCGCGTTCGAAGGTGAGCGTGACGATCCGGTCGAACTCGTACTGCGAGACGTCGACGAGGTCGGCGTTCGCGATCCGGTTTCGCAGCATCATCGCGAAGTTCGGCGGCCGACCGGGGGCGTCCGGCACCCGCTCTGGGTCCGCCGAGACGACGAACTTCGGGTCCTCGACCGAGCAGAGGAGTTCCACCCGCCCCCGGTCGAAATCCCGCATCCGCAGGCGGACGAGCCCCTCGTCGTAGAGGTAGGCCTTGTCGACCTTCGCGCCGACGTGTGCCCGCAGTTCGGAGACGAGCGCCGCGATGTCGACGCTTGAGAGCTCGCGCTTCGGGTCCATGTCCGGGCGTCGGGGCGGGGCGGAAAACCGGTGTCGGTCCAGTCACGAGGCCTGCGACTCCCGCCGTGGCCGACGGCGCGTCTGTCGCCACGGTCCATCACGCGGACGACGTCGCCTCCAGGGCCGAGGCCGTCCTCCGGGGGACGACGACCGGGTGGCCCAGAGCCCTACAGGAGCGTCGAGACGTACGGTCCGTCCTGTCGGTAGTCCAGCTTCTCGCGGTAGTACGGCCGGACGCCGATGCCCGACGTGACGGCGAGCTTCGAGAACCCGGCCTCGCGGGCGTGCTCCTCTGCACGGCGCATCAGCCGTCGCCCGAACCCGCGGTGTTGCCACTCGCCCTCGTCGCCGAGGCCGGCCTCGCTCCCGTAGACGTGGAGTTCGCGCACGAGCGCGGCGTCTGCGAGTTCCCGGCGCACCGGCTCGGAGCGCCCCTCGCTCGCGGGGTCGTCCGGCGCGGCGTGTGAGTAGGAGGGAAATCGGAGGCGACAGAACCCGACGAGCAGGTCCGCGTCGGGGTCCTCGAACGAGAGGAACGTCTCTGTCCCGCCGCTGGCCTCGTACGTCCGGGTCACGGCCGCTACCTTCTCGGGGTCCGGGTCTGCCTCGGCGAGTCCGGCCTCGCGAGCGCGCACGTCGCCCGGCGCCGTTCCGTGACGCGTCGCCGCCTCGTCTGCCAGTTGCCTGAGATTCGACTTCTGTACCCCCGCGTCGATGAGCGGCGCGGGGATGTCCCGCTGGACGCGCTGGAGACGGACCCACGGCGGGAGATACTGGTAGGCCTCCGCGACCAGCTCTGCGGCCTCGGCGCTCGTCAGCGGGTCGAACTCGCCGCGGCGCCACATGTCGTAGGTCCGGGTGCCGCGCACGACGAGAGTGGGGTAGATCTTCAGGTAGTCCGGGCGCCACTGCGGGTTCGCGAAGATCTCTTCGAGATCCCTCAGCGAGTCCTCCCGGCTCATCCCGGGCTGGCCCGGCATCATGTGGTAGCCAACCTTCAGCCCCGCGTCGCGCAGCCGTCGGGAGGCGTCGACCGAGTCCGCCGTCCCGTGCCCCCGGTGCATCGCCCGGTTCACCTCGTCTATCGTCGTCTGGACCCCGAGTTCGACCTTCGTCGCGCCGAGGCGGAGCATCCGGTCTATCTGTTCCGGGTCACACCAGTCGGGCTTCGTCTCGAAGGTGATACCGACACAGCGCACGTTCGCAGACTCGTTCCGGCTCTTGACGTCCTCGAGATACCGCGGCTGCGGGGCGTCCGCCGCGGCCTCGGCCGCCTCTGCGGCGGACGCCTCCGGAATCTCGCCGCCCGTCTCGTAGTCGTTCATCGCCGCGAGCGCGCGCCGGACGAACCACGACTGGTAGTCGTGGCTCCGCGCGGTCATCGTCCCGCCCATCAGGATCAGCTCTGCCTTCTCGACCGGGTGGCCGATGTGGCGCAGCTGGTCGAGCCGGAGTCGGACCTGCGCGTAGGGGTCGTAGTCTGTCTGGACCCCCCGCGCCGCCGCTGGCTCTTCGCCCGTGTAGGACTGCGCGGAGTCGAACTCGCTCGCCGGCCCGCCGGGGCAGTAGAGACACTTCCCGTGCGGGCAGCCCTGCGGCGAGGTCATGACCGCGACCGGCGAGACGCCCGACGCCGTGCGTACGGGCTTCCTGCGCACCACCTCGCGCACCTCGTCGCGGCGGTCGGCGGGCGCCCGCCGGAGTACCTCGGCGTTTTTCGGCACGCGCGGCGAGGAGAACTCGCCGCAGGCGTCGAGCTTCGCGGATTCGAGGCTCTCACGGTCCACCTCGCCGGCGAGAATCTCGTCGACGAGCCGGTCGCACACCCGCTCGACGGCGGTGCGCTCCTCGGACTCGCCGCGTGTCGTGCCGCTCACGTGTATCCGTTCGGTCGGAGGGTGTTAGGCGCTCCGCCTCGCTCGCTACGCGTCCACTGCCACGACCTGCTCTACGACGGCGCGGGTCACGGCGTCGACGACCGCCTCGCGCTCGCCGGCGAGGAATCCGATCCGGCCGCCGTGGCCGCGGGCCTCGACGCCGGCGTCGGGGACGGCCTCGCGCGCTGCGCGCGCCGCCTCGCGCACGTCGACGGCCGCCGTCGAGCGGACGTGGAGTTCGTCGCGTTCGAGGCCGAGCGTCAGCACGGCCCCGTCCTGGCCGTCGCGGCTCCGCCGGTGGAGTTCGTCGACGAGCAGCGTGGTCGGCGGGAAGTCGTAGCGGTGGGCGTAGGCCTCGGCGTCCAGGACGACGACGCTCACGCCGTTTTGCTCGTGGCGCTCGACGTTCGCCTCCGCCGTCCGGACCTCGTCGTCGAGCTTCTGGCGGAACTGCTCGCTGACGTGTTCCGCGAGGTCGCCCCCGACCCGACCCTCGGACTCGGGACGGGTCGTCGCCGGCGCGGCCGCGTCGTCGAACAGGAGGTCGCCGACGAGTTCGCGCTTGTCCTCGTAGGACTGGTAGTGCGCCTCCAGCGCGACGGCCTCGCGCCGCCGGCGACAGTCCGCGGCGTCGTGGCCGGCCTCGGCGGCGAGGGCGACGTACGTCTCCGGGGGCGACTCCCAGTAGCTCGTCGCGGGCAGGTGCGCGAGCGACTCGCGCACCTCGTCGTCGTCGGTGACGGCGGCCGCGAGGTCGGACGCGATGGCGCCGGTCGTCAGGTCGGCGGGGCCGTCGGGCGCGAGGGTCGTCTCTACCTCGGCGGCGACTGCCTCGTCGACCGGCCGGGCGTCGACGACGAGACGCTCTGCGTCGTAGACCCCGAGAAGTTCGAGGCCGTCGAGCGATTCGGTCTCTGAACCGACGCCCGCGAGGACGACCAGCGGCAGGGCCTCGTCGTGCCGGTCGCGGTCGTTCAACATCCGGGTCACGTCCGCCGTCGCGGGGTCCATCCCGTAGACCGGGTCGTCGAGCGGCCGGCGGTCGAAGTAGTGGTACTCCGCGTCGCTCTCGTCGTGTTCCGCACGGACGAGCGGCAGGAGCGCCCGTTCGATCGCCGCGCCGGCCACGTGACCGTCTGCCGTCGCGGCGTGACGCACGACGACCGGGCGACCCTCGAACACCGCGCGCCGAACCGCGGTCGCCGCCTCGGCCACCGCGTCCGAGAGCGCGACCGCCGGCTCGTGGTCGGCCAGCGGCTCGACCGCGTCCGGCGTCGCGCGGCTAGTCAGCGCGGCCGAGCGGCGGTCCGCGACCGTGGACGCCTCGTCGCCCGACAGGACGGTCAGTTCCTCCGTCTCGACCTGGAGTTCGCCGCGGCGGCGCTCGACCTCGCCGTCGAGTCGCACCGCGTCGCCCGTCTCGACGTCGGGGTAGGCGCGCACGCCCGCCTCGACGAACGCCGCCGCGTCGACGGTCCCCGTCTCGTCCTCGAGTCCGAACACCGTCGGACCGCTCGTCTGCCGGATACGGGTGATCTCGGCCTCGAGGCGCACGCGCTCGTCGACGCGGTCCGCGAGAGAGGCGACCTCGACGCGCTCCGGAGCCTCCTCGTCCGTCTCGTCTGTCTCGTCCGTGACGACCGCGGCCTCGGCCCCGTCACCGTCCGCGGCCTCTGCCTCCTCGGTCGCCTCTTTTTCCGTCTGTGTTCCGACGTCTGCCGTCTCTTCCTCGCCCGTCTCGTCTTCCGCGGCGTCTACGTGGTCAGTCTCGCCCGTCTGCGTCCGGGGAGTGCCCTCGTCGTCCGCCGCCGCGGTGTCGTCTTCGGTCGCCTCGACGCTCGTCTCGTCGTCCTCTGTGGCGACCGACTCAGTCTCGCCGGCCGCCGCCTGCACGTTTCCCTCTTGCCCGTTCTCTCGCTGTGGGATGTGTCGGACCGGTCCGTCGCCGTCGTCGTCGTCGGTCTCGATGTCTTCGCCGTCACGCTCTCCGCCGGGGTCGTGGATCTTCGCGCCGCGGAACTCGCGTTCGGACTGTCGGATCGACCACGCGAGGTCGACGTTGCCGTTGTCGCGGACGTTTTTCACCTGGACGAACACGGTGTCGCCGGAGTCCCAGTCGAGACTCTCCAGCCGCTGGTCGAGTTCGGAGCGGTGCAACAGGCCGGTCACCTGCGGACAGAGGTCGACGAACACGCCGAAGTCGGCGAAGCCGTCGACGGTACCGCGGTAGAACCGGCCGGGGGTGAGCTGTTCTGGTCGAGATCCACGAAAGTCGAACCAGACGTCCTCTTCGTGTGTGATCCAATCCATTACCGGTATCAAGTTCCTCCCGGCTAAAACGATTGTCGGAACGCCCGCGTCAGCGCGCGCCGAGGAGCGTCGCGACCGCGACGCTCCCGCCGAATCCCGCGCCGAAGACGAGCGCGGCCGGGACCGTCGCCGCGAGCGCCGCCCGCGGGAGCGAGGCCCCGTGGACCTCGCGCAGTCCGACGACGAGGAGCACGGCGCCGTAGCCCGCACAGACCGCCCGAACGCCCGGTATCGGGAGGCCGGCGAGCGCACACGGCGCGGTCGCGTACGCGACCACCTGTACCGTCTCGCTCACGCCCCCGCGGTCCGGGACCGAGAGCATCAACAGCACCGTCTGCAGCGCCGAGACGAGGTGAAGCGCCGCCGGCGCCACCACCACGACCACCGCGAGGACGACCAGCGGGTCGGGCACCGTCTGGACGAACCGCTCGCCGCCCGGCGTCCGCGTCACCAGCGTCACCGGTCCGGGCTCCGTGAGTACCCGTGCGACCGTGTACGCCGTCGCGACGAGGACCCCGAAGACGAGCCCCGGCGCCTGGTCGCCCGGCGCGACGCCGTTCCGGAAGAACCGCCGCGGGTGGACCAGCACCTCGGCCCACGCGCGAGCGATCCCCCGTGGTCCGCGGTCGCGCCCGCCCTCCGGCCGCTCGACCCACGTCGTCACGGATACCGGTGCGTGGGGCCGGGACTTCCGCCTGTCGGTCAGTCGCCGGCGCCGCGGTTCTCGCAGGCCTCGGGCGTCCGCGGCTCCGGCTGGATGTTCGAGTACTCGACCGCGCGCACGCCGAGCGTCCGCACGCGGTCGCCCGTCTCGTCGTCGACGAACTCGCCGTCCGCGATTGCGCTCGACACCCGTGGCACCGCGGCCTGGTGGGGCAACACCCACGCGTTCAGCGCGCGACATACGGAGCGGAGGTGGTCGAGCGCCGTCACCGGGAACCGTCCGCCCGCGACGGCGAGCAGTCCGACGGTCGTGTCGTCGAACTCGTCGAACCCGCAGTGGTCGAGCGCGTTCTTCATCGCGCCGGAGTACGACCCGTGGTAGACCGGGGTGCCGAGAAGGGCCGAGTCCGCCGCGCGAACGCGTTCGGTGAACCGCGCGGAGTCGCCCTGTTCGTCGAGGTCGGCGTCGAGGACGGGGAGGTCGAACTCCCGCAGGTCGAGCAGTTCGGTCGTCGCCCCCGCCCGCTCGGCCGCCCGAAGCGCGTGGCGCAGGCTCGTCCGCGTGTGTGACTCGTCGCGCAGGCTCCCGGAGACGGCGACGACGTGGGTGTCGTCCATATGCGGCCGGAGGGGTGGCCGAGAGAAAACCCCGGCGGTCAGTCGCGGAGGCGCGCGACCGTCTCGTCGTCGCGCCAGTCCACGTCGACGAGGCCGTCGTCGGCTAGGTCCGCCAGCAGTCCGCGGAGCCACTCGCGGCCGTACTCCCCCTCGGGCGCGTAGTCCACCCGGACCTTCGGCCCGAGTTCGTCGAGCGGGAGTGCGTCGTGTTCGCCGAGCGCCCGCACGACCCGCCCGCGGAACTGCCGGCGACTCCCCTCGAACTCCGGCTGTGTCGGGACGTCCGGCGCGGTGAAATCGCCCGTCCGGTACGCGTGACACCACTCGCGCCACGGACAGCCCACCTCGTCGCACCGCGGCGTCTGCTGACACGCGACCCCGCCCAGCTCCATGATCGCGTTGTTCCAGACCCGGCTCTCGCCCTCGGGCATCAGCGCGTTCGCGAACGCCTCGTAGGGCGGGTCGTCCGCCTCACGGATCGCCGCGAACGCGCGGTACAGCACCCGCTCGACGTTCGTGTCCACCACCGCATCGCCGGCGTCGAACGCGAAGCTCGCGACCGCGTTCGCGGTGTACGGGCCGACACCCATCAGCTCCCGGAGTTCGTCGGGGGTCGTCGGGAACTCGCCGCCTCGCTCCTCGACCACCTGTCTCGCCGCCTCGTGGAGGTACGTCGCGCGGTTGTTGTAGCCGAGGCTGTGGTCGGTCCAGAACGAGACGACCTCGCTCCGGTCCGCGGCAGCGAGGGCCGGGGCCGTCGGCCAGCGCTCCACGAACGCCTCGTAGGCGTCGACGACTCGCGACAGCTGTGTCTGCTGGCTCATCACCTCCGAGACGAGGATCCGGTAGGGGTCGGTCGTCTCCCGCCACGGAAACGACCGGTGGTCGGCCTCGTACCACGCCACGAGCGCCTCGCGGACGGCGGTGCGGTCGAGGTCGGCGGGGAGCGGGTCGGCCACGGCGGATCCAGCGGCGCGCGCCGCTAAGCCGTGACGGTTCGGCCCGAAGCGCAACCTGTTTCGGCCTGCCCCCCGACCGATCGCCGTGACCAGGATCACGTCGCTCGCTGCTCACGGGGAGGGGTCGCCGTGAGCCTCGACGACCTCGACGACGCGCTCGCGGAACACAACGGCGCCCTCGACGACGAGGTGACGGTGTCGCTCGACCGCGAGACCCGACAGGAACTGGCCTTCCTCCTCGCCGCGTTCGACGGCGACGCAGAGGAACTGCTCCGGCGGGGCGTCCACCGACTCTTTCGCTCCTCGGTCGACACCGGCGACCTCGACTTCCACCTCCGGAGCGCGTTCGACGTGACGTACGACGAGTATCTCGCGGGGATGACCTACGACGACGCGGCACAGCCGGACCGGCGGCAGGACGACGACCGGCGGTACCGGCAGTAGCGGGGGCCAGTCCGACGGCACGTGCTGTGTCGTCTCCCGCTCTCGGCGGCCGGGGTTCTGTCGTGCCGCGGCGGCCGAGTACGCAGCGCTACTCCGACCGGCACTCATTTGCCCCGACCGACACCACCTGCGTGCATGGAGACGGAACGCGTCAGAGAACTGATCGAGGACGGAGTCGACGGAGCCGACGTCGTCGATATCGAGCGCACGCCTCACCCGGGCGAGGACGAACACGAACATTTCCGGGCCGTCGTGGTCGCGCCCGCCTTCGAGGACGTCCCCCTGGTTCAGCAGCACCAACTGGTCTACGACGCCCTCGGCGACCACATGCACGAGGAGATTCACGCGATCGACCTCTCGACGTTCACCCCTGACGAGTACGCGGACCGGCAGTGACGGGGAGCGACTCGGGCGGGGGGCCGACGAGCGACACCGGCCCGGCGGCGCTCCGCGGGCGCGCGACCCGGGTCCTCCGGGCGTACGCGCCCGGTCCCGAGCCGGGACCCCACGACGGCTATCTCGCGAACCGCGACCCACGCACCGGCGAGGTCTACGACGCCGAGTCGTCTCACCTCGTCGCCGCCGCGCGGTTCGTCGCCAACTTCTGTGTCGTCGACCGGCTCGGCGGCCCGGAGTGGACGCTCGACGCCGCCGGGCGGGCGCTCGACTTCCTCACGTCGGTCCACGGCGACCGGGAGCGAGGCGGGTTCCACTGGCTCGTCGAGGGGCGCGACCCGGCCGACTCCCGCCGGGTCTGCTACGGCCACGCGTTCGCCGTTCTCGCCTGTGCGCGAGCGGCCGAGCGCGGCGTCGACGGCGCCGACGCGGAGTTGCGCCGGGCGCTCGCGGCGCTCGACCGGTTTTTCGAACCCGAACACGACCTGTACGCGAGCGCGTTCGACGCCGACTGGCAGGAGCGAGAGCCGTACCGCGGCCAGAACGCCAACATGCACGCCTGCGAGGCGCTACTCGCCGCGTACGACGCGACGGGCGAGGACACGCATCTCGACCGCGCCGCGACGATAGCGCGCCGTATCACCGTCCACCTCGCGCGCGGCGACCGGATCTGGGAGCATTACACGGCCGACTGGCGGCCCGACATGGAGTACAACCGCGACGAGCCGCGCGACCAGTTCCGGCCGTGGGGCTACCAGCCCGGCCACCACCTGGAGTGGGCGAAACTGTGCTGCGAACTCGACGCCCGCCACGGCGACGCGTGGTTCCTCCCGCGGGCACGGGCGCTGTTCGACCTCGCGGTCGAGAGCGGCTGGGAGGCCCGTCGCGGCGGGTTCGCCTACACCCTCGCGCCGGACGGCGAGGTCGTGGTCGCGGACCGCTACGGCTGGGTCGTCGCAGAGGGTATCGGCGCGGCGGCGCGGCTGGCCGACCGGACGGCGGGCGAGGAGAGCGAGAGCGGCGACGACCCGGCCGAGCGCTACCGCGGCTGGCACGACCGTCTCTGGGCGTACGCCGACGAGACGTTCGTCGCGCCCGCCGGCTGCTGGTACGAGGCGACGACGCCGGCGGGCGAGCCGATAGTCGACCTGGACGGCCCGGCCGTCGAGCCGGGCTACCACCCGATCGGCGCGTGTCTGGCGGGCGTCGAGTCGTTCGGCGCTACGGACTGACCGGCTCGACGTCCGTCTCCTCGACGATCCGGTTCCGGAGCGCCTCGCCCGTCGCGCCGTCGAACAGGTGAAGCGTCTCCTCGGGCAGGCGGACGCCGACCTCGCGGCCGGCCTCCAGACGGCGCATTCCGGCGACGGTGGCGACGAGCGTCTCCTCGCCGAACCCGAGGTGGACGACGTTCTCGTCGCCCATCGGCTCGACCACGTCCACGGTCGTCGTCAGCGTCGCGCGCTCGTCGTCCGGGGCGACGATACCGACGTCCTCCGGGCGGACGCCGAGGGTGACGCGGGTCGCGCCGCGGAGGTCGTCGCGGAGGTCGGCCGAGAGCGCGTACTCGAACTCGTCGGCGACCAGCGAGTCGCCCCGAAGCTCGCACTCGGCGAAGTTCATCGACGGGTCGCCGATGAAGCCGGCGACGAACCGGTTCGCGGGCGAGTGGTAACACTCCAGCGGCGTGCCGACCTGCTGGAGCTCTCCGTCGTCGAGGACGGCGATCCGATCACCCATCGTCATCGCCTCCGTCTGGTCGTGGGTGACGTACACCGTCGTCACGTCGAGTTCCTCCTGGAGGCGCTGGAGTTCGGTCCGCATCTGGGCGCGGAGCTTCGCGTCGAGGTTCGAGAGCGGTTCGTCCATCAGGAACACCGCGGGGTCACGGACGATGGCGCGGCCGAGCGCCACGCGCTGCTGTTGCCCGCCCGACAGCTCGCGGGGCTTTCTGTCGAGGAGGCTCCCGATGTCGAGCATCTGGGCCGTCTCCTCGACGACCGACTCGATCTCCTCGTCGGGCATATCCGTGGACTCCTCCAGGCCGAACGCCATGTTTCCGCGGACGGTCATATGCGGGTAGAGCGCGTAGGACTGGAACACCATCGCGATGTCGCGGTCCTTCGGTGCGCGGCCGGTGACGTCCCGGCCGTCGATCCGGATCTCGCCCTCGGTCACGGACTCGAGGCCCGCGGTCATCCGGAGCGTCGTGGACTTTCCGCAGCCGGAGGGACCGACGAGGACGAGGAACTCGCCGTCGTCGATATCGACGGTCACGTCGTCCACGGCGGTTACCTCGCCGCCGGGCGCGTCGTCGTCTCGGAATCGCTTCGTCACGCCGTCGAGTGTCAGTCGTGCCATCTATCTCTCACCTGCCACGCCTTCCGCGAACTGCTCGCCGAACAGGACGTAGACGACGAGCGTCGGGAGCGCCGCGACGAACGCTCCCGCCATCTGGAGGTTGAACTGCTGGACCATCGAGCCTTGAAGCTTGTTCAGGGCGATCGTCACGACCTCGTTGCTTGGCTGGCTCACCAGCACCAGCGCGAACAGGAGGTCGTTCCAGATCTGTGTGAACTGGTAGATGAGCGTCACCGCGAAGATCGGCACCGAGAGCGGCAGGACGATCTTCGTGTAGACGCCCGCGACCGTCGCGCCGTCGAGCCGTGCGGCCTCCAGCATCGACTCGTCGAGCGTCGCGTAGTACGCCCGGAAGAGGACGGTACAGATCGGGATACCGTACGCCGTATGCGTCACCGTCAGGGCGATCAGCCCCGCCCGGTCCGCGAGGAACGGGACCCCCGCGAGGAGGCTCGACAGCCCGACGATCGACCAGAACCGCGTCAGCGGAACGAGGACGGACTGGTAGGGGACGAACATCCCGGCGACGAACAGGAGGAGGACGACGGTCTGGCCGCGCCAGTCCACGTTCGTCAGGCCGTAGGCCGCGATAGAGCCGAGGAGTGCCGACCCCATCGTCGCCGGCACGGCCATCAGCAGGCTGTTGAACAGCGCGCCGTTCGTGTTCGTCAGCGGCCCCTGGAGCCGTGCCCACGCGTCGAACCACGGCTGGAGCGTCGCGCCCGACAGACTGGGGGGCGAGAACGGCGTCGAGGAGAAGAACGCCTCGTTGGTCTTGAACGCCGTCATCAGCCCCGACTCGAGCGGTGCGAGGTAGAACGCCACCATCGCGAGCAAGACGACGTACAGGCCGACTCGCGACGGGTCGAGGTCGAACTCGACGCCGCCAATCTCGCGCGTGCTCACAGTTCACCCCGCCGGTACTGGACGTAGAGGTACGGCCCGATCACCGCGAGCGCCATCGCGAACAGGACGGTCGCGACCGCGGCGCCGTAGGCCCAGTTGGTCTTCCCGAACGCCTCGCGGAACATCATCATCGCGAGGATATCCGCGGAGGGGCCGGGGTTGGTGCCGAACATCACGAACAGGAAGTCGAACGCCTTGAGCGCGAACACCATCAGCACCACCGCTGCCGAGGTGGTCGAGGCGCGCAACTGCGGCAGGATGACCCGCCGGTACATCCGGATCGCCCCCGCGCCGTCTGCGCGGGCGGCCTCGTACTGGTCGGACGGGATCGCCCGCAGACCGGCGAGATAGACCACCATCGCGTAGCCCGAGAACTGCCAGACCAGCGCGAATATCACCGCTCCGAGCTTGAACCGCGGGTCGGAGATCCACTGCTGGGTCAGGAAGTCGAGTCCGACGACCCGGAGCAGCGTGTTGACGAGCCCGATCTGGGGGTTGTACATCCACGACCAGAAGATGGCCGTGACGACGAACGAGAGGCTCATCGGCATCAGGTAGATCGTCCGGAACGTGTTCTCGAACCGGACCTTCTGGTCGACGAGGATCGCCAGGACGAGTCCGAGCGCGAGCGTGACCAGCGTGAACACGACGAGCAGGACCACCGTGTTGCGAACCGCCGTCCCGAACGTCGGGTCCGAGAGCATCCGGGCGTACATCGAGAGGTCGAACGACCCGTACTCGGGGCTCGGCTCGAGGCCGCTCCACTCGGTCAGCGAGATGATCCCGTTCCACGCGATGGCGCCGTAGACGAACAGCCCCATCAGCAGGGCGGGCGGGAGCCAGAACGGCAGGCTCCGGACGAGTTCCGACCCCGCGAGCCGGGAGACGTCCACGCCGTTCAGCGTGGAGCCCCGCTCGACGGTCCCGCCGTCCGCTCGCACCGGTTCCTCCGATGTCGAATCTGCCATCCGGTCCTCAGAACGCGTTCGCCAGCCCGTCGTAGGTCTGGTTCACGTCGTAGTTCCCGATGAAGCCCGCGAACGCCTCCTCGATGTTGGACTTGGCCTCCGGCGGGACGCCAGTGCCGTGGGCGATGGTCGGCGGCTGGGTGCTGGAGCTCTTGAAGTCCTCGATCTGAGACTTGAGGAATGGCCCGAACGGGTCGGTCGGCACGTCGGTCCGCGGCGGGATCGACCCCTTGATCGGGTTGAACCGCTTCTGTGCGTCGACGCTCCCGGCGTAGCTCAGGAACTTTCGGGTCGCCTCCGGGGAGGGGTTGTTCGTCGGGAAGACGAAGGAGTCGGTGACGACGTGGTAGACGCCGCCCGTGCCGGGGAACGAGGTCATCCCCCACTCCTCGTCGAAGTCGAAGTTGTCGGCGGTGCGGTACTGTCCCGCGGCCCAGTCGCCCTGGTGGATGAACGCCGCCTCGCCGTTGACCACCTTCGCGTTCGCCTGGTCCCACGAGATAGAGCCCGCGTCCTCGTTGTAGTAGTCGGCGTAGGTCTTGACCTGCTCCAGCGAGGCCTTGACCTCCGACTCGTAGTCCGAGACGTTGCCCGCGAGTACGTCGCGGTAGTTGTCGACGCCGTTCGTGCCGATAAACACGTCCTCCCAGAGCTGGAGGGTCGACCACGGCGCCTGCGTCTGGTGGGCCATCGGCACCGCGTCGGTCTGCTGTGCGACGGTGTCGAGGGCGGACGCGAGCTGGCTCGGGTCGCCGATCGAGTCCGGGTCGACGCCGGCCCGTTCGACGACCGAGCGGTTGTAAAACAGGTTGTTCAGCCGGTGGATGTTGATCGGCACCGCGACGTAGTTCTCGGTACCGGCCTTGGCGAGTTTCTTTACGCCGCCGCGGTAGTTACTCTCCATCGAGCCGCTCCAGATGTCGTCGATGGAGTTCAGCACGTCGGCCTCGGTGTAGGGGGTGAGCGACTGCCCGGGCCAGATCTGGAACGTCGACGGTGGGTTCTGGTTGAGAACCCGGTTCTGGATCACGGTGTCGAGCGCGGAGCCCGCGCCGCCGGGTGCCGGGTTGTTGGTGATCTCGACGTCCGGATGCTTCTCCTTGAACCCGTCGAGCAACGCCTGAAGCGCCTGCTTCTCGCCGCCGGCCGTCCACCAGTGGACGATCTCGAACGCGTTGCCGGAGGAGGAGCCCCCGGAGTCCGTCTCCATGTCCGCCTCACCGCCACCGCCACCCGAGCCGGAGTCCGTCGCCGTCCCACCGCTGCCGGAGCCGCCCGACCCCGAACAGCCCGCGAGCCCGGTCATCCCGGCCGCACCGGCGAGGCCGGCGAGGCGCATATACGTCCGCCGCGACAGTATCTCTTGGTCGTCTGCCATATCCTGCGGTGATACGCTCCGTCATGATAAATCCGCGGGGACTGTTTACGCAGCTTCGAGTTAATTACTTAGCGGTGAGTTAACGTTGCTCACGGGCGCGACCGGCGGGTTTTACGACCGACGACGGCGACCCGTCCGGCGTGACCGACGACGAGAGCTACCGGGTAGAGCAGGACAGTCTCGGGGAGATGCGGGTGCCCGCGGACGCCTACTGGGGCGCACAGACCCAGCGCGCGGTCGAGAACTTCCCCATCGGCGACGAGCCGATGGACCGGCGGTTCGTGGCCGCGCTGGGGACGGTCAAGAGAGCCGCCGCGCAGGCGAACCGTGATCTGGGCCTCGTCGACGAGGAGGTCGCAGACGCGATCGTCGCCGCCGCGGACGAGGTGATCGCCGGCGACCACGACGACCAGTTCCCGGTCGACGTCTACCAGACCGGCTCCGGCACCTCCTCGAACATGAACGCGAACGAGGTGATCGCCAACCGCGCCGCGGAGATCGTCGGCGCGGCGGTCGGCGACCGCACGGTCCACCCGAACGACCACGTGAACTTCGGGCAGTCCTCCAACGACGTGATCCCGACGGCGATGCACGTCGCCTGCCTCGGCGCCGTAGAGGAGGAACTCCTGCCCGCGCTGTCGACGCTCCGTGACGCCCTCGCCCGTCGCGCCGACGAGTTCGACGGCGTCGTCAAGACCGGCCGGACCCACCTCCAGGACGCCACGCCCGTCCGGCTCGGCCAGGAGTTCGGCGGCTACCGCACGCAGGTCGAGAAAGGGATCGAGCGGGTCGAGCGGGCGAAAGGCGACCTCGAGGAACTCGCCCTCGGCGGCACCGCCGTCGGGACGGGCCTGAACACCCACCCCGAGTTCCCCGAGCGCGCGGCGGAGTATATCGCGGCGGAGACGGGCCTCGACGTGCGCGAGGCAGACGACCACTTCGAGGCGCAGGCCGCCCACGACGCGATGGGGAGCGTCCACGGCGCGCTCCGGACGGTCTCTGGCTCGCTCGACAAGGTCGCGAACGACCTCCGTCTGCTCGCGAGCGGGCCGCGGAACGGACTGGGCGAGGTCGACCAGCCGGAGAACCAGCCCGGCTCTTCGATCATGCCCGGGAAGGTCAACCCGGTCGTCGCGGAGGCGGTCAACCAGGTCCACGTCCGGGTCGTCGGCAACGACGCGACCGTCGAGGCCGGCGCCTCGCGGGGCCAGCTCGACCTCAACCTCTACAAGCCCGTCCTCGCACAGACGTTTCTCGACTCGGTCGGCCTGCTCGCGAACGCCGCCGAGACGTTCGCCGAGAAGTTCGTCGACCGACTCGAAGTAGACGAGGACGAGTGCGCCCGGCAGGTCGACCGCTCGATGGCGCTCGCGACCGCGCTCAACCCCGCCATCGGCTACGACGCGGCCTCGAAGGTCGCGAAGCAGGCGCTCGCGGAGGACGAGACCGTCCGCGAGGTGGCCGTCGCGGAAGGATACCTGACCGCCGAGGAGGCCGACGAGGTGCTCGACCCCGAGACGATGACCTATCGCGGGATCCTCGGCGACGACTGAGCCGGCGAACTGCCCGCCGAACCGGCCGATTCCGGTATCTTGAAGCGTTCCTCCCGCGAGTGTGACGGCATGCCTGCTCAGAAGGCGATCCGTGAGGAGGGCCGCGACGTACTCGTCTGTCGACGCTGCGACGCGGAGTTCCCGGAGGGCGCGGCGACGAGAGACGGCTGGCACTACGTCTGTCCCGACTGTGGCGAGGCCGAGGGCATCGGCGACGGTCTGCGGCTGAAATAACGACTGACCCCGGCGCGGAGACGCGCCCGAGGACTCAGTTCACCCAGTCCGCGAACGTCCCCTCCAGAAGTGTCTCGCGCTGGCGCTCGATGTAGTCGCGCTGGGTCCGCAGAACCGCCGTCTCGATGTCCGCGCCGGCCTCGGCGCGCTCGCGTGCGCGATTTCGCTTCCACGTCGCCGGGTCGACGCCCGCCTGGACACGGGCGCGGAGCGGCGCGACGTACCGCTCTGCGGTCTCGTGGTCGAGACCGACCTCACAGAGCCCCTCGACCGCGCGGGCGAACAGGTCCTCGTAGACGGCGGCCGGGAGGGTCGTCTCCTCGCCGTCGGCCGTGATCCAGTGCTGGTCGCTCGTTATACCGTCGCGGGCGGCGGCGTAGAAGTTCTCGCGCGCGCGCTCCCAGGGGAGGGCCGCGACCGGGTGGTCGACGGACGGGAGTCGTTGCATCAGCCCCGCGAACGCCGCGTGGAAGGCGATCGAGTCCCCGACGGTCGGCTGTGCCCCGATCGGTCGGAACTCGATGCGGACGTTCGCCGCAGAGCGGGTCGACCCGCCGAAGACGGGGCGGACCCACCGCCAGAACGACCCGTTCTTGTGGCGCAGGCGCGCGAACGAGTCGTCGAACCGGTCGCTCGACTCTGCGGACCCCGTCGGGACGACCTGCGGGTCGTCGACGAGTCGCTCGACTGCCTCCGCGACGCTCGACACGTCTCGCGGGAAGCGGACCTTCTCCGCGTCCGGGCGGTTGAGTGCCGACTCGAACACCCCGATCCGGCTCTCGGCGTGTGCCTCCGCGATGACCCGCTCTGCGTCGTCGGTGGCGTAGAGATCCGGCGGGAAGAACGGAGAGTTCGCCGCGAGGGCGAGCAGGGGTCCGGCGACCCGGAGCGCGTAGCCGAACCGCTCGGGGAGGTTCGCCGCCGTCGCCACCTGGTAGTGAGGCTGGATCGAGGTGATCAGGCTCTCCGGCAGCACCGTCGGTGCCGAGAGGTCGACGTTCGGGGCGTCGAGCGTCACCGCCTCGGGGGCCTCCGGGCCGTTCCCCATCGCGTGATAGCGCACCGACTCGGTCATGTTCGTCGCCAGCACGACGCCGTCGACCCGGTCGCTCGCGGTGAGATACTCCCGGGCCGTCTCGCCGGCCGGCGGGATCGTCCAGAGCGCGTCAGAGACGAGACACATCCCCTCGTCGGCGATGTAGTTCAGCGCCGCCTCGAGGCGGGCGAGTACCTCCCGCTCCTGTGCCCGGATGCCGTTGCCGTTCAGGGGCTGGGGGGTCGTGCTCATCTCGGCGTTGTGGAGGCCGAGTTCCGCCTCGAACCCCGTCAGATCGAGGACCCGTCGGGGGACGCGCGCGAGACGCCCGAGTCCGCCGGCCCAGCGGTCGGTCTCGACGGCGTAGAACTCGTACTCGAGTCCGATAGTCGAGCGAGAGTTGTCGAACGTTCCCTCGTTCAGTTCGCGCTTGAGCGCCTCCGCGTCGGCCGCAACGCCGGCCTCGAACTCCTCCCGATCCCGCTCGAGCGTCTCGCGGACCCGGCCCGCCAGGTCACGGTCCATACCCCCCGTTCGGCAACTCCCGTGTTAAGTGTCCGGCGGCTCGGGGCCGCGAGTCAGCCCCGCCGACGCACGAGCGCCACGAGCGCCGCGAACGCCACGAGCGCCGCGAACGCCGTAGCGACGCCGGAGCCGGACAGGAGCCCGGGCAACGACTCGCCGTCGGGCGGCGTCGTGGACACCTCCGTCGCCGTAGGCGTCGCCGTCGGAGTGGTCGTCGGCGTCTGCGCGGGGGTCGGCGACGCAGTGGCGGCTGGCGTCGGCGTCGGCGTCTGCCCCTCGGCGACGTACGGGTTGGTCCCCGCGCGGCGCTCGGCGGCACTCGTCGACCCGTCGGCGTCGGGGTCCAGACCCGCCCCGTAGACGAACGCGTGCGGGTCGTCGGGCACGGGCGGCAGGTCGTCACCGCGGACGTATCGGTCGAGCCACGACCCGAGGGAGACGCCCGTCACCCGCCGTATCGTCCGAGCGAACTCGGCGTGGCTCGCGAACGGCTCCTCCGCGTGGGCGGCGAACACGTCCGCGAGGGTGTACGCGCCGTCGGTCCGGTCTCTGATCAGCGCGTCGAGCGCCGCGAGGACGTGTGCGCCCTTCTCGTAGTTCGCGAGCGTGCCGCGCCACGTCGACCGGTCCGCGAGCGTCACCGCGGTCCGGTTCGGGGCGTACCGCTCTGTCGAGAGCGCCTCTCGGAACTCGGCGTAGTCGCCCGCGCCGGCGTTCAGCGCGAACGCGTGGCCGAAGTACTCCGCGCTCCCCTCTGTGAGCCACGCCGCCGACCCCTCGCCGACGACGCCGAGACGGGTGTGGACGTACTCGTGGGTGAACGCCGTACTCGTGCGGGACATCCGGACCGCTCCCGGCCCGACCCAGAAGCTGGTCTTCGCGGTCGCCCCCGCCAGCCGGCGCTGCCCCTCTCCCGTCCGCTTCGGCAGGACGAAGACGGCGGTCTGGTCGCGCCGGACCCCGAAGTCGAACCGTCGCGGTGCGATCTGGAGGAACGCTCGGGCCGGGTCGAGGCGCACGTCGTCCGCCGCGTCCGCCACCACGAACGTCGTCTGCTCGCCGCTCGTCGAGACCCTGTCCCTGCGGTGCGGTCCGAGGTAGGCGAGCGGGTCCGCGGCGTAGCCCTCGCCGGAGACGGCGTACGTCGAGACGAATCCGGGGTCGTCGCCGCGGAACGAGTAGCTCACCCCGACGGTCGGCCGGGCGACCATCGCCCAGCCGTCGCCGGTGACGACCCGACGGTCGCCGCCCTGGAGCCGGATAGTCACGCTGGGGGCGGACCGGTCGGTCCACTCGAACGAGGTCTCGTCGGCCCGCCGGAACCCCCGCGTCTCGACGACCGTCGCGCCCGACGAGAGCGCCGGGATCCGGACGGTCAGCCCGGTCACCCGGTCCGGAATCCGGTAGGCGACCGTAGCACGGACGTCGCCGTCCGCGAGGGCGACGGTCGTCTCCTGTCGGATCTGCTCGGTCTGCCCGGCGGCGCTCCCGGACGCGAGCGCGCCGGCCACCAGCACGGCGACCAGGACGAGCGTGAGGGAGCGACGCGCGGACGGCACGGCCGCACTACACCGGTCGACTACTTCAATCACCCGCGACGGGGTGGCGATCCGCCAACGCTTTTGCCCCGTCGTGGCGAGCGCCGTCTATGAACGCGGACGCGGACGCGGACGCCGACCTCGACTACGAGGAACTCGGGCTGGTCGCGGGGCTCGAGATCCACCAGCAACTCGACACCGCGACGAAGCTGTTCTGTGACTGCCCGACAGACCGGCGCGAGCCCGAGGCAGCGACACGGCGGTTCAGCCGCTATCTCCACCCGACCCGGTCTGAACTCGGCGAGATGGACGAGGCCGCAGTCGAGGAGAGCCGGGTCGACCGCGAGTTCGAGTACCTCGCCTACGACTCGACCTGTCTCGTCGAGGCCGACGAGGAGCCGCCGGGACGGCTCGACGACGAGGCGCTGGAGGTCGCGATGGAGATCGCCGCGCTCCTCGACGCCGCGGTCGTCGACCAGCTTCACGTGATGCGGAAGATCGTCGTCGACGGCTCCAACACGACCGGGTTCCAGCGCTCGGCGCTCCTCGCGCGCGACGGCGCGATCGAGACCGAACACGGGACCGTCGGGATCGAGGACCTGATGCTCGAAGAGGAGAGCGCGGCCCGGATCACAGAGACAGACTCGGGCGTCCGGTACGGCCTCGACCGTCTCGGCGTGCCGCTCGTCGAGATCGGCACCCGCCCGGACATCGCCTCGCCCGCCGAGGCCCGCGCCGCCGCCGCGCGCATCGGAATGCTCCTGCGCTCGACGGGCGCGGTCAAGCGCGGGCTGGGGACTATCCGTCAGGACGTGAACGTCTCGATCGCCGAGGGGGCCCGGGTCGAGGTGAAAGGCGTCCAGGACTTAGAGGGGATAGAGCAGATAGTCAGGAACGAGGCGCGTCGGCAGGACGCGCTGGTCGGTATCGCGGCCGAGCTGTCGGACCGGGAGGCCGCGGTCGGCGACCCCGTCGACGTCGGCGACGTCTTTGCCGACACCGACTCGGGCGTGATCGGCGGGGCGCTCGAATCGGGCGGGGCGGTCCTCGCGGTCCGACTCGCGGGCTTCGACGGGCTGGTGGGCCGGGAGATCCAGCCCGACCGTCGGCTCGGCACCGAGTTCGCCGACCACGCGAAGCGTCACGGAGCGGGCGGGGTCTTCCACACCGACGAACTGCCCGCGTACGGCGTCACCGAGGCGGAGGTCGAGGCCCTGCGCGCGGCCGTCGACGCCGGCGCGGGCGACGCGGTCGCGCTGGTCGCCGACGACCCCGAGACCGCAGAGCTGGCGATAGCTGCCGTGGCCGAGCGCGCGAAGACGGCGGTCGCGGGCGTCCCCGAGGAGACTCGCGGCGCGAACGACGACGGCACCACCCGCTACCTCCGGCCCCTGCCCGGCGCCGCGCGGATGTACCCCGAGACTGACGTGCCGCCGGTCGAGCCGGACCCGACAGATATCGAGCCGCCCGAACTCCTCACCGAGCGGGCCGACCGCTACGCCGCCGAGTTCGGGCTGGACGAGGGGCTCGCCGAGCAGGTCGCGTTCTCGCCCCGGATGTCGCTCTTCGAATCCGTCGTCGCGGACGGCGTCGACCCGACGCTCGCGGCGACGACTCTCGAATCGACGCTCACCGAACTCCGGCGGTACGACGTGGCCGTCGAGTCGCTGACCGACGACCACCTGCGCGGGTCACTCCTGCTCGTCGAGACTGGCGAGGTGCCCCGCGAGGGGCTCGACGACCTGCTCCGGACGCTCGCGGAGGAGCCGGCCCTGACGCCCGAGCAGGCCGTCGAGGAGGCGGGGCTCGGCGGCGTCTCGGACGAAGAGGTGCGCGAGCAGGTGCGTGCGGTGGTCGAGCGGAACGAGACACAGGTCCGCGAGGAGGGGATGGGCGCGTTCTCCGCGCTGATGGGCGAGTGTATGAGCGCCCTGCGCGGGAAGGCCGACGGCGACACCGTGAGCGAGCTGTTACGCGAGGAGATCGCTCGGGTGAGTTGAGGCGCGTCAGTCCTCGAGGAGGCGCCCGTAGCTGTCGATCTCGCCGTTCCTGATCCGCGTGCTGCTGATGCGGTCGCCGTCCTCGGCGACGACGAACGGCGGCGTGTACACCTCTAGCGGGCCGAGTCCGTCCGCGACGCGCTCGCGGTTCAGCCGGTGGGCGCGCCGCTGAGCCTTCGCCTCCGGCGAGACGACGAGGGCGTCCACGTCGCTGCGGGTCGCCGCCGGACCCGCCGTGTCCTCGATGCGCACCACCTCGTACGAGGCGGTGTAGGCCGCGCTCAGGTCGTCGAGTTCGGCCTCGAGGGCCGTGCGGCGCTCGTCGAACGGACCGAGCAGGTCGGCGTGGCGCGGGTCGCTCCGCGTCTGGCGTGCGAGTTCGGTCGAGGTGAGCCCGACGAGGACGTGGCCGTCGCCGAGCCCGTCGTGGCTCGCGGTCTGGAGCGCGCGGTGCAAGAGCGCGCGGTGGCCGGCGTGGAGCGGCGTGAACGTGCCCCCGAGGACGGCGGTCCGGTCGTCGCGGTCCATGGGCCGGGATCGGGACACACGCCCTATAGGCTTCGGCGTGACGCGCGGCTCCCGCTGCGCGGGACCGTCGCAGGGTCGACGACGGGGCGACCGAATCTCCGCCGCGACCGACGGGAGTGTCTGTCCGGCCGCGGGGGACAGTCAGCCGTCGCCGGTCGTCTCTTCGTCAGGCGACCCGCTGTCC
>JBDGTD010000004.1:34457-48825 GCA_042217165.1 Haloferacaceae archaeon
GCGTCGCCCGCTCCTCCGGCGACCCGCTGTCTCGCGTCGCCCGCTCCTCGTCTAGCAGGTAGTGGTCCGTCTCGTCGTACCGCTCGATCAGCTTCTGTCGGTGCGCTAACTGCCGGTTCACGCGCCGGAACACGCCGAGCAGCGTGTGGACCTCGCGGTCGGTCGGGTGCGTGCGCCCGACGACCCGGCGGACCAGCCGCGAGACGCGGTCGGGGTTCCGGTGAGCCGAGGCGTCGAGCAGGTCGTCGAAATACTCGTAGAGCCGTTCGATCTCCCGTTCGTCGGCCCGCTCGCGCTCCGGGTCCGGCAGTTGCGTCTCGTCGACGGTCAGGTCGCGGAGTTCGTACAGCAGGACGGTGGCGGCCTGTCCGAGGTTCAACACGGGGTAGTCGGCGCTCGCGGGGATCGAACACACCCGGTCGAGTCGCTCGAGCTCCGCGTTCGACAGGCCGGTTCCCTCGCGGCCGAACACCAGCGCCGGGCGCGCGTCGACGCCGGCGAGTTCGTCCGCGAGTTCGGCCGGCGTGACGAACGGATAGCGGACGTGCCGGCGGGCGTCCTCGCCGGTGATGGCGGTACAGCCGACGGTGTAGAACTCCGCTCTCACCGCGTCGAGTGTCGTCTCCGTCGCGTTCGGGAGCACGTCTTCGCGGGCGTGCCCGGCGAAGCCGTACGCTTCGCCGCCGGGTTCGAGCGCCGGCGGGTCGACCAGTCGGAGGTCCGCGAGCCCGAAGTTCTTCATCGCCCGGGCGATCGTCCCGACGTTCCCGGGCGTCTCGGCGTCGACGACGACGACGACGGGCGTGCGGTCGCTCTCTCCGTCCCCGTCGCTCATCCCTCGCCCGGATAGTCGGCGTCCAGGTCGAGGTCGGTCCGGGCGAGGTCGGCGGTCGTCAGGGGCTCCTCGTCGTCCTCGTCGCCCTCGTCCTCCAGCGCCTCGGCCCGGAGGTCGATCCGCTCCAGTTCGACGCCGGCCTCCAGTTCTTCGCGCAGTTCTGCCGCGTCCGGCGGGTCGGGCAACCGGTCGGGGTCGGTCTCGACGTGGTCGAGGCCCGCGTAGTCGTCCGGCGCACGCCCGCCGTCGTCGAACCAGTCGTGGAAGGCCGTCCGGAGACGGTCGTCGCCGCGGTGGGCCGACCCGCCGGCCTCACGGTACCAGTAGACGAAGTCGGGTTCGTGGGCGTCACAGAGCAGTACCTCGGAGCCGGGTTCGCCGTAGACGACCGTCGCCTGTCGGCAGGGCTCGAGTTTGTCGTAGACGAGGTAGCAGGCGCTACACGGGCGCTGCACGAGGTCGACGAGCCGGATCAGCCGTTCGCGGTCGCCGGGGTCCATCTCGTCGAGCGGGCGGAACCGGCCGTCGGGGCCGAACACCGCGTCCTCGTCGAACCGCCAGCCACGAAGACCGATGCTCACCTTCGCCATGGCCGGGTTCGGAGGCGCGGCGGCAAAAGCGGCCCGACCCGTCCCGTGGGACATATGCGGGTCCGCCTCCTGGCGTACGCATGCGAACTGTCGAGGCGGCCGGGCTCCCGATCGGCCGGGATCACCCGCCGCGGATCATGGGGGTGCTGAACGTCAGCGTCGAATCGCCGTACGACCCGAGCGTCTTCGCAGACGCCGACGGGGCCGCCGAACACGTCGAGCGACTGGTCGACGAGGGCGCCGACATCGTCGACGTCGGGCTGGCGACGGCGAACAAGCGCGTCGAGCCGCTCACCGCGTCCGAGGAGCGCGACCGTCTCGACACGGCGTGTGCGGCGGTCGAGCGCGCCGACGCCGACGCCGTCTTCTCGATCGAGACGCGCTACGCCGAGGTTGCGGCGGCGGCGCTCGACGGCCCCTTCGAGATGGTGAACGACGTCTGTGGCTTCGCGGACCCGGAGATGCCGGCGGTCTGTGCCGAACGGGACGCCGCGGTCGCGAAGATGGCGAGCCCTCCGGACCTGACCCGCCCGGGCGCCGTCGAGGAGACGGACTGGGCCGAGCGGAAGTCGCCGGAGTGGGCCGCGGACGCCGACTACGTCGACACGGTCTACGAGGCGCTCGCGCAGAACGGCTTCACCGACAAGACGATCGTCGACCCCGCCTTCGGCGGGTGGTCCGAGGCGAAGACGAGAGAACACGACCGCGAGACGTTCCGGCGTCTCCGCGAGTTCCGCGGGTACGGCCGGCCGGTGCTCGTCTCTATCAACCGCAAGAGCTTCCTGAAGGAGGCGGTCGGACGCACGACCGAGGAGGCGCTCCCCGTCTCGCTCGGCGCCACCGCCCTCGCCGTCGTCCGCGGCGCAGACGTGGTGCGGACCCACGACGTCGCAGAGACGCGCGACGCCGCGCTCATCGGACACGCGTTCCGTCGCGAGCGGACCCGCCACGACGGCCCCGTGGGCGTGGTCGAACGCGACGCGCGCGACCCAGCCGAGGTCCGGCGACACCTCGACCGACTCGGCGCGCGGGCGGACGCCGCCGACGCCGCCGGCCTGCGGGTGTACGAACTCGACGGACTGGACGAGGACCGCATGAACGCGCTGTTCGACGCTGCCGAGGGCACGGGCGCAGTCGTCGCGCCCGGGCGCCGAGAGCGGGCGGACGCGGCGGTGGTCGTCGGCCGCGTGTCTGACGTGAGACAGATCGCGGAATCGCTCGATTCGAGCCCTCAGACCCCGCTCGCCGCGGCGTTCGCGACGATCGGTCGTGACCTGTAAGAGAAAACTTATGCCCCATCCGAGAGTTACTACCGACCGGACGCCGGTACGGCACTTGGGTAGGGGTACTTGGTGCCACGCCGGCCCACATCTTCACGACACCGGGGAGCGGTAGCCGTGCGCTTCGACACCTGGGAACCCGTCTACGAGCTGATACTCGCGGAGTTCGGCTTCGACCGGGCAGACGACGAAGCGGCCCGGGACCGCCTCGCGGCGTGGGCAGAGCCGTTCGACACGGACCGGCTCGGACTCGCGGGCGCGACGGTCGCCGTCGTCGCCCCCGGCCCCTCGCTCGCGGACGAACTCGCCGCCGTCGACGACGCCGACCGGGTGGTCGCGGCCTCGAACGCCGCCGACAGGCTGCTCGAGACGGGACGAACCCCGGACCTCGTCGTGACCGACCTCGACAAGACGCCGTCGACGTCCGCACGGCTCTCGCGGACCGGCAGGCCGGCGGCGGTCCACGCACACGGCGACAACCGCGCCGCGCTGGAGCGGTGGCTCCCCGAACACGACCCCGCGAACGTCCTCGCGACGACACAGACTGCCCCGGTCGGCCCGGTCGTGAACCACGGTGGGTTCACCGACGGCGACCGCGCGGCGTTTCTCGCGGACGCACTCGGTGCCGCAGAACTCCGGTACGTGGGGTGGGACCTCGACGACCAGAGCGTCGGGCCCGAGAAGGCCGAGAAACTGGCGTGGGCACGGCGCCTGCTCCGGTGGCTGGCCGTCCGGCGAGGGGAGACGTTCGACGGCTGACCGGCACAGAGGCCCGCGTGGGCGGGCCCTGGACCCGAAACTCGGAAGCTGGAAATTGAAACTCACGCGCACTCGTCGATGCCGGCCTCCCGGCGACGGGCGCCGGGGGCTCTGTGGCTCGTTGGCGTCCGACGAGTCGAGCGCCCTGCATCGAGAGGACGCCGCCGACGGTCGCTGTCGCGTCGTCCGCGAGCAGTGCGACCGACACCATCTTTGTCGACCCGGCCCTGGTGTAACTGTGCAGGTCCACTGGCACCGTCGGGACCTCCGGCGCCACGACAATCGGGGGCTCGCACTCGCGGCCGGCCTGACAGGCGAGGCCGACGGGCCCGCGGCTCCGCTTTTCGTCTTCGACGACGACGTACTGGAACACGGCTCGCCGCGCCGCGTCCGGTTCATGCTCGACTGTCTCGCCGCGCTCCGCGCCGAGTACCGCGACCGGGGGAGTGATCTTCTCGTCCGCCGTGGCGACCCGCGCGAGGTCGTGCCACGCGTCGCCGAAGACCTCGACGCCGACCGGGTGGTGTGGAACCGCGACTACTCCGGGCTGGCCCGCGAACGGGACGCGGCCGTCAGACGCGCGCTCGCGGCGGCGGACCACCCGCGCGAGTCAGTCCACGACCACCTCCACCACGAACCCGGCTCGATCACGACGAACGCGGGCGAGACGTACTCCGTCTACACCTACTTCGGGAAGAAGTGGCACGACCGCGAGAAGGAGGCACCCTACCCCGCGCCCGGGAGCGCCGACCTCGCGGACGTCTCCGGTGACCCGCTCCCTTCGCTCGCGGACCTCGGGTTCGACGAGCCGACGGGAGCGGTGCCCGAGGCGGGCCACGACGCCGCTCGACGGCGGCTGGAGCGGTTCTGCGACGGGCCGATCGAGCGGTACGAGGAGGCGCGGGAGTACCCCGCTCAGGACGACACCTCGCGGCTCTCGGCGGACCTCAAGTGGGGGACGATCGGCGTCCGGGAGGCCTACGAGGCGACCGCCGAGGCGATGGCGGCGGCCGAGGGCGACGAGGAGGCCACCGAATCCGTCGAGGAGTTCCAGTCCCAGCTCGCGTGGCGGGAGTTCTACGCCCACGTGCTCGCAGACTCGCCGCGGGTGGTGACGGAGAACTTCAAGAGCTACGAGAACCCGATCGAGTGGCGGGACGACCCGGACGAACTCGCGGCGTGGAAGGCCGGCGAGACGGGCTACCCGGTCGTGGACGCGGGGATGCGACAGCTCCGGCGCGAGTCGTTCATGCACAACCGGGTGCGGATGATCGTCGCCTCGTTCCTGACCAAAGACCTCCTGATCGACTGGCGCGAGGGATACGCCCACTTCAGGGACCTGCTCGTCGACCACGACACCGCGAACGACAACGGCGGCTGGCAGTGGGCCGCCTCGACCGGCACCGACGCTCAGCCGTATTTCCGGATCTTCAACCCGATGACCCAGGGCGAGCGCTACGACCCCGAGGCCGAGTATATCCGGGAGTACGTCCCCGAACTCCGCGGTGTCGACGCCGAGACGATCCACTCGTGGCACGAGTTGGGCGACGCCGAACGGGCCGTGGCGGCGCCGGACTACCCCGCGCCGATCGTCGACCACTCGGAGCGTCGGGAGGACGCGCTGGCGATGTTCGAGGCGGCCCGCGGCGAGGCGGACTGAGCGCCAGCCCGGCTCGGCGAGTGCCGTGCGAGCGTCGTCTCACGTCCGGTCGGCAGACGTAACCGCTCTCCCCGTCAGAGACGGGTATGCGCGTGGCCGTACTCTGCTACGACGGCTTCGACGAACTCGACGCCGTCGGTCCGTACGAGGTGTTCGCCGAGGCGACCAGCCGCGGAGCCGACCTCCCGGTCCGACTCGTGACCGTCGACGACCGCAGCCAGGTGTCCGCGGCGCACGGGCTTCGCGTGGAACCGGACGGCCGGCTCCCGGACCCCGGCGACCCCGACGCGCCGGGACTGGTCGTCGTCCCCGGCGGCGGGTGGAACGACCGAACCGACACCGGGGCGTGGGCGGAGGCCGAACGGGGGGTCATCCCGGACGTGGTCGGTGCACACCACGACGCCGGCGCGGTCGTCGCCGGCGTCTGTACCGGCGGGATGCTGCTCTCGCGGGCCGGCCTGCTCGACGGCCGGCCGGCCACGACCCACCACGGTGCCCTCGCGGACCTGCGCGGGACGGAGGCCGACGTGCGCGAGGACCGCGTCGTCGACGACGGCGACGTGGTGACCGCCGGGGGGATCACGTCGGGGCTCGACCTCGCGCTCCACCTCGTCGAGCGCGAGGCCGACCGGGACCTGGCCGACGAGGTCGCCGCGAACATGGAGTACGCGCGCTGTCGTGGGTCGGGGCCGGACGTCGCCGACCCCGGGGTCGACGACCGGTGAACAGTCCGCAGACGACCGCCGCTAGCGCCGCCAGACGAGGACGACGAGGAGGAGGGAGGCGAGACCGACAGCGACGGCGAGACCGACCCACGCGACCCGGTAGGCGGCGGCGTCCGCGGCGTAGCCGGCCGCGGGTGGCGCGACGAGGCCGCCGACGTTCAGGACGAACTGCGCGACGGCCGTGGCGCCGCCCATCTGCTCGTCGGGGACCATCGCGGTGAGACAGGCGTAGTAGAGCCCCGGGAAGCCGACGATACCGACGCCGAGGACGAGGAATCCGGCGACCGCTCCCGTGGCCGACCCGGCGAACGCGACGGCGAGAAAGCCGGCGACCGAGAGGAGCGTGAGGCCGAGGAGGACAACGGCGGCAGAGCGGGCGTCCGAGCCGGGGAGACGGTCCGCGATCCATCCGCCGCCGAGTCGGCCGGCGCTGCCCGCGACCTGGACGCCGGCGAGCGTCAGCCCGGCGAGACCCGGGCCCGCGGCCACGGCCTCGGTCATGTGGAGAACGACGTGGCCCGTCGTCGCGAACAGAGCCGCCCCGAGGAAGAAGCCCGCAGCGACCAGCGAGACGTAGCCCGGCACCGCGCGGAGCGCCCCGACGTCGGGCAGGTCGACCGACCCGCTCCCGCCCGCGCCGGAGCGGTCCGCGCGCAGGGCGTACCAGCCCGCGCCGGCGACGGCGAGCGCACCCGCCGCGAGAAAGCCCGCGCGCCACCCGAGCGCGAGCGTCGTCGCCCCTGTCACTAGCACCGCACCGAGGCCGCTGCCGGCGGTGACGCCCACCTGTTTGATGTTCACCGCGAGGCCGTGGGCGCCCGCGGGCGCGACTCTGACGACCGCGCGGTTCGTCGCGGGCATCCCGACGGAGTAACACGCGCCGACGAGGAGGAGCGCGAGAAAGAGGACCAGTTCGTCCGCCGCCACCCCGACGGCGACGGCGCCGAGGCCGAGGCCGGCGAGCCCCCCGACCATCACCGGTCGGTCGCCGTAGGCGTCGACGAGCGCGCCGGCGGGGAAGAGCGCGAGCGTGTAGCCGAACACCGTGGCGGTCACGGCGAGGCCGACGACGGCCCGGGAGAGCCCGAACGTCTCGCGGAACGCCGCCGTCGCGGCGAAGGCGGCGTAGAAGCAGGTGCTGGCCGCGACCTGCCAGCCGGCCACCGCCTCGACCCCGCGCCACCGCCCGGCGACCGCGGCGAGCCGTCTCGACACGGCCGGCGCTCCGCTGTCCGGCGTCCTAAGTCCACTCATCCCGGGTGACGTGGGCCGCGATACCACGGGTCGTCCGTTACATCAACGTTTAATCCCGCGGCGCCCCTACCACCGCGTGGAGGTTTCATCAATGAGCTACGAACTCGACCCGCTGCCGTACGACTACGACGCCCTCGAACCCCACATCTCGGAGCAGGTGCTCCGCTGGCACCACGACACCCACCACCAGGGCTACGTCAACGGCTGGAACGCCGCCGAGGAGACGCTCGCCGAGAACCGCGAGAACGGCGAGTTCGGGAGCTCAGCGGGCGCCATCCGGAACGTGACCCACAACTCCTCCGGACACATCCTGCACGACCTGTTCTGGCAGAATATGTCTCCGGAGGGCGGCGACGAGCCGACCGGCGACCTCGGCGACCGGATCGAGGAGGACTTCGGCTCCTACGAGGCGTGGGAGGGCGAGTTCCGCGCGGCCGCGTCCGACGCCAGCGGCTGGGCGCTGCTCGTCTACGACTCGTTCTCGAACCAGCTTCGCAACGTCGCCGTCGACAACCACGACGAGGGCGCGTTCTGGGGCGGTCACCCGGTTCTCGCCTGCGACGTCTGGGAGCACTCGTACTACTACGACTACGGGCCGGCCCGCGGCGACTTCCTCGACGCCTTCTTCAACGTCGTCGACTGGTCCGAGCCGTCCGCGCGCTACGAGCAGGCCGTCTCGCTGTTCGAGTAGGTACGAGGGCTCCGGCCGAGGGCCCACCCACCGATTTCTTTCGGCGCCGCACCGCCAGCGGCGGCCGTGTCCGCCGAAACACCTGCGCTCCCGACACGCGGTCAGTTCGGGGTGTCGCCTCCCGCACAGACCGTCGACGTCGGGTGGCCCGCCCTCGTCGCGCCGGGGCTGGTCGCCGGACTCGTCTGTTCGCCCTCTCTCGCCGCGGCGCGTGTTCGCGCGCCGTTCCGTGCTCCCGACGTAGCCGGCAGCGTTTATCACACCCCGCCCGAGGAGCCGGGTGTGCCCCGACCCAAGTCCGAGTTCGACACGCTGTTCAGTTACGAGGTGTACGAGCCGACAGAGCTCCTGGACGCCGACGCGATGTACCGGGTCGACGAGATCGCGCGGCTGATGCAGGACCTGCCGCCGACCGCAGAACTGGACCCCGAGACCGAGGACCGACTGATTGCGTGGACGATACCGTGGCTGTTCGAACACCGCGACGACCTCTGTATCTCGGACCCGACGGGCGAGGAGCCGGGATACTTCGGGCTCCGGGCGGGCGTCGGCGACGCGGACTCGGACGAGCCAGACGGCGCGGCTCCGGGCGACGGGCCGTAGCCTGCCCGACCGGCCGGTGGGATTTTTGTCGCACTCGCCCCCCGACCCACTATGGAGGTCCGACTGCTCGCGGCCACCGACGACCCCGAAGAGGTGATCTGTCGGGCGGCGCGCAACGACTACATGAGCGCGTTCAACCCCGACCTGAGCTTCTCGGAGACGATGGCGGGGATCGACGGCGAGGAGCTAGAAGCGAAGAAGGCGACCCTCATCGGCCACCTGCTCGACCACGGCCACTTCGGGCCGTTCGAACACCCACAGGCCACGTTCGCGGTGAAGGGGATGAGCCGGTCGTGTATGGCGCAGATCACCCGGCACCGACACGTCAGCTTCGACGTCCAGTCGATGCGGTACGTGAGCTTCGACGACGTCGACCCCGCAGACGTTGCCGAGGGCGAACTCGTCGTGACGCCGCCCGCGGTCACCGACGAGAACTGGGTGGGGCGAAACCAGAGCGAGGGGCCGGTCGACGAGGCGACGCGCGAACGCCGCGAGGAGGTGTTTCGGTCCTCCGTGCGGCGCTCCGTCGAGGACTACCAGGAGCTCCTCGACCTCGGGATGGCGCCCGAGGACGCGCGGTTCGTCCTCCCCATCGGCACGGGCGTCAACGTCGTGATGAGCATGAACGCGCGGATGCTGATGCACGTCGCGGACATGCGGGCCGCGGCGGACAGCCAGTGGGAGATCCGGCGGATGACAGAGGAGATACTGGACCTCGCGGCGGAGTGGTGTCCGCTCACCTTCGAGCACTACGAGCGCGAGATGAAAGGTCGGAAGAACCGGCTCGCGCCCTGACGGTCGGAAGGCAGATTCAAGGGTCCGGGACTCACCCACACGCTCGATGCGTCAGGACGACCTCGTCTCCGCGACCGGGCTCTCGCGGGCCGACGTGGAGGCGGTCTTGGACCACGCGTCGGCCATCGCGGCGGACCCGGAATCGTGGCGCACGCGCCACGCGGGGCGGCTGCTCGCGCTCTGTTTCTTCGAGCCGAGCACCCGCACCCGGATGAGCTTCGACGCCGCGATGAAGCGGCTGGGCGGCGACACCGTCGACATGGGTCACGTCGAGTCCTCGGCGGTGAAAAAAGGCGAGAGCCTCGCCGACACCGTCCGGGTGATCGAGGGGTACGCCGACGCCATCGTCCTCAGACACCCCTCGGAGGGCGCGGCACGGATGGCCGCCGAACGCGTCGACGTCCCGCTCGTCAACGCGGGCGACGGCGCGGGCCAGCACCCGAGCCAGACGCTCCTCGACCTGTACACGATGCGGGAGGCGACGGGGCTCGACGGCGTGACGGTGGGTATCCTCGGCGACCTGAAGTACGGCCGGACGGTCCACTCGCTCGCGGAGGCGCTGACAGTGTTCGACGCGGAGATGCATTTCGTCAGCCCGGAGAGCCTGCGCCTCCCGCGCTCGGTGCGCTACGACATCGAGACGACCGGCGGCGAGGTGCGCGAACACGAGGAACTCGCGCCGGTCCTCCCGGAACTCGACGTCCTCTACGTCACGCGCATCCAGCGCGAGCGGTTCCCCGACGAGTCCGAGTACCGCGAGGTCGCCGGGAAATACCGAATCGACGACGAGACGCTCGCCGCCGCGCGCGACGACCTGACCGTGATGCACCCGCTCCCGCGGGTCGACGAGATAGACCCCGTGGTGGACGCCACCGACCACGCCCGCTACTTCCAGCAGGCCCACAACGGCGTGCCCGTCCGGATGGCGCTCCTCGACCTCCTCTTGAGCCAATGACGACCGACGACCCACAGCTGCGCGTCAGCAAGATCCGGAACGGTACCGTCATCGACCACGTGGCCGCGGGCCAGGCGCTGAACGTCCTCGCCATCCTCGGCATCGACGGAACGGGCGGCGAGGAGGTGTCGATCGGGATGAACGTCCCCTCGGGGCGGATCGGCCGCAAGGACGTCGTCAAAGTCGAGGGACGGGAACTGTCGGCCGCGGAGGTCGACGTCCTCTCGCTCATCGCGCCCGAGGCGACGATCAACATCATCCGGGACTACGAGGTGGTGCGCAAGACCCGCGTCCAGCGCCCCGAGACGGTCGGGGGCGTCCTCGAGTGCCCGAACCACAACTGCATCACGAACGCCGGCGAGCCGGTCGAGTCGGAGTTCGACGTCCTCGAAGACGGGGTCCGCTGTCGCTACTGTGATACGATCGTGCGAGACGAGATCGCGGCACAGATCCGCACCTGAGCGGGCCGACACGTCACGCCCCCGTAACCGATTAGTAGCTCTTCGGCGTAGTCGGCCCCATGTCCGGAAAGGCAAAGCTGGTACTCCTGCTCGTGCTCGTGGCCGTCGTCTACGTCGCCGTCGCCGGCGGCGGCGATCCGATCGAGGTCGAGGTCGAGGACTAGGCGAGCGAAGACGTTAGGACCGTCGCCTCCTACGTCTGTCCGTGTACGGGGTCGTCACGCGGCACGAGGCGGAACTCGACTGGCCGGCGTTCGACGTCGGCTGTTACGAGGTGAAAGACGTCGCCGGCAACGCCTCCGAGCCGTCGGCCGACGCGACCAACACACTCTCGGCGTTCGCGGACAACGCCGCCGCCCGTGAGGACCCGGAGATCGTCCCCGTGAGCGCCGACGGCGAACGCGCCACGCCGGAGCGTCCCTACTTCGACTGGTCGTTCGTCTGTCCCAGCCACGACGCCTACCGCGCGGGGCTGTTGGAGATGGTCGAGGACTGCGCGGCCGCCGCGCCCGACCTCCGCCTCGACGACGTCGGCTTCCCCCGCGCCGAGTACTGTCACTGCGAGCGGTGCGACGCCGCCTTCGCCGCGAGCGACCGCGACGACAGGGCCGACTGGCGCGCGGACGTCGTGACCGAGTTCGTCCGGGACGTCCGCGACCGGGTGCCGGGCGACCTCTCGCTCGCGGTCCACCCCGACCCGTACCCCGGCCACCTCCGCCGGCGGGCGGGGATCGACCTCGAACGGGTCCTGCCGCTGATCGACCGCCTCGTCGTCCCGCTCTACGACACCGTCTACGGCACCACCTACTGGCTGGAGTCGCTGGCGTCGGGGTTCGAGACGCGACTGGACCGCGGCGCGTTCGACGGCCGCCTCGCCGTCGAACTGTACGCCGTCGACGTCGACCTGGACGCGCTCGTCGGCGCGGCCGAGGTGGCCGAGGCGTACGCCGACGACGTGTTCTTCGGCTACGACTCCTCGAACGCGACCGCCGCGCTCCGGCGGATGCGCGCCGACGCGGAGGAGGGCGTCACACACCGACCGGACGGGACGGAGTGATGGCCGGAGACCCCGTCCTCCATCCCGAGGACCGCGCCGACGAGCGGGAGAAACACGAGGGGCCGTGGCTCGCGGTCCTCGCCGTCGCCGTCGTCGGCTGGGCCGTCCTCGCCGCCGTCGACCGGACGCTCCTAGCGCAGGGAACCATCCTCTGGGCGACGGTCCGGTCGCTCTACGCGCTGATCCTCGCGCCGACAGCCGCCGCGGCGCTCTATCAGGACACCCGCGCACTGGACGCGAAAGGCGTCGAGTTCGGCTGGCTCCGGTTCGGCTACGCGCTCGGAACGCTGGTTGCCCCGCCGGCCGCGGTCGTCTACCTGCTTCACCGCCGGACGCGCACGTAGCCGACTACTCGAAGGCGGCGCCCGCGAGCCCCGGCCCGTCCGGCACCCGGATGGCGCCGTCCTCGACGGGAGCGGGGTCGGGGTAGAGGTCTTCCGCGAGCATCGACCCGGTCGCCAGCCCGCAGGCCGGCACGTTCGGAATCGCGGCCGCGGCGTGGACCGCCGCGGTGCGGGCGACGACGGCGTCGACGGTCGTCGTGACGACGACGCCGAGGCCGGCCTCGCGCGCGCGCTCCGCCGCCGCGACCGTCCGGTCGGGGCCGCCGAGCGCCATCGGCTTGAGGACGAGACGGTCTGCTGCCTCCCCGTCGAGGACCGCCGCGAGGTCGTGTTCGGCCAGCGACTCGTCGAGCGCGACCGGGACGTCGGTCCGCCCGCGGAGCCGCCGGTGCCCCGCTAGGTCGCCCGCGGGCAGGGGCTGTTCGACGCACGCGAGGTCGAACTGGGCGAACGCCTCGAGCGCCTCGCTCGCCTCGGCCTCGTCCCACGCGCCGTTCGCGTCGACGCGCAGGGTCGCCTCGGGCGCGGCCGCACGAACGGCGCGCAGTCGCTCGGCGTCGGCGGCGACCGGGCGCGCGCCGACTTTCAGTTTCAGACAGTCGAAGCCGGCTGCGACCGCATCGCGGGCCCGTCTCACGGTCTCCTCGGGCGAGCCGTCGCCGACCGTGGCGTTGACCGGGACCCGCTCTGCGGGCGCGCCGTCGGCGAGGTGAGCCGCGAGCGACGCGCCCCGCGCCCGCGCCGCGGCGTCCAGCCGCGCCGTCGCGAGGCCGTGGCGCGCGGCGGGCGTCTCGCCGAGGACGGCGAGCGGCGTCGCCGCGTTCGCCGCGTCGAGTGCCGCGAGCGCCTCCTCGACCCCTTCGGTCCAGCCCGGGAGCGGCGTCGTCTCGCCGACGCCCGGCGGCCCCTCAACCCGGACGAGCGCGCCCTCGCGGGCGTCGATCCGTCCCTTCGCGGTGTCGAACGGCGCGGCGAGCGGGAGAGAGAACCGTTCCACCCTCACAGCGCCAGCCCGGCCGCGAACAGCGCGGCGTAGAGCGCGAGCAGTTTGCCCGTCCGCTCCAGCGCGGGGTTGAGCGCCGCGCCGCTCGTCTCGGTGAGAACCGGGCGGGCAACGAGGACCGCGACGGGAGCCGAGAGGAGGGGGAGAAGCGCGGCGAGCCCGTACCCCGCGAGCGCGAAGTAGAGGGGCACGAGAGAGGCGAGGACGAGCATGCCGACGTACTGGGCGCGCGCGGCGCGCAGGCCGAACCGGACGGCGAGGGTTCGCTTGCCCGTCTCTCTGTCCTCCTCGCGGTCCCGGACGTTGTTCACGACGAGGACGTTCGTCGCCAGCGCGCCCGGTCCCACGCCCGCGACGAGGGCGTCGACGGGGAGCGTGCCGGGCGGCGGCGCGACGGGGACGCCCGCGGCGAGCGAGGCCGCCTGGACGTAGACCGTCCCCGCGACGGCGACGGGACCGAAGAACACGAAGACGAACGGATCCCCGAGACCGTTGTAGCCGAGCGGGTACGGCCCGCCGGTGTAGGCGACGCCCGACGCGACCGACAGGAGACCGACCACGAGAATGGGGACGCCCCCGACCCAGACGAGGGAGGTGCCGAGCGCTATCGCGACGCCGAAGGTGAGCCACATCGCCCGCTTGACCGCCGACGGCTCGATCAGCCCCGAGGCGGTGACGCGGGTGAACCCCTCCCGGTCGTCGGTGTCGGCGCCCCGGACGGCGTCGTAGTAGTCGTTCGCGAGGTTCGTCCCTACGGTGATGAGGACGGCGCCGAGGAGCGCGGCGACAGCCGGGAGCGGGGCGAAGACCCCCTCGTGGAGCGCGTATCCGACGCCGACGGCGACGGGCGCCGCCGCGACGGGGAACGTCTGCGGGCGGGTGGCCATCACCCACGCGCGGCGGCGGGAGACCTCCTGCGCCTGCGCTGTCATCGCGTGGGCTACGGGCGCGCCCCGCAAAGCGGCTGCGATCTGCTCAGTAGTGCCACGGCACGTCCGAGAAGTCCGGATCCCGGCCCTCCAGGAACGCGTTTCGCCCCTCGCGCGCCTCGTCGGTCATGTACGCGAGTCGGGTCGCCTCGCCGGCGAACACCTGCTGGCCGACGAGTCCGTCGTCCGCGAGGTTGAACGCGTACTTCAGCATCCGGATCGCCGTCGGCGACTTCGAAGCCATCCGCTCGGCGAGTTCGAGGGCGCGGTCCTCCAGGTCCTCGTGTGGGATCGACTCGTTGACCATCCCCATGTCGACGGCCTCGTCGGCGTCGTAGGTCTTCCCGCAGAAGAACACCTCTCTCGCTTTCTTCTGGCCGACCTGCCGCGCGAGGTACGCCGACCCGAACCCGCCGTCGAAGCTCGC
>JBDGTD010000045.1:0-21540 GCA_042217165.1 Haloferacaceae archaeon
GGGCCACGGGCAGCGAGCGCCCGTGGATGGTGTGGAAGCCGTAGCTCTCGAAGTACGAGTTCAGCTTGCCCGAGCAGCCGATGCCCGTCACCAGCAGTGTCTCGTCGGGCGTGCGACCGACCTCCGGTATCGCGCCTTTCAGCGCCTTCAGGACGCCGAAGTCACCACAGCCCGGACACCACGTCGGCTGGGGCTCCAGTCCGGGAGTGAACTCGTCTCTGTCGATCTCTCGCTCCTCGCCGATTCCGGTGAATACGCTCATCTGTTAGTCACCTGCCGTGGGGACGAATCGCGTCTCGTTCCCCGATATCTGGTCGTCGCCGTCGATGCTCGTCTCGAACCCCTCGACCACCTCGCCGGGCTCGAAGGGGTTTCCGTTGTACTTCAGGAGGCTCGCCATCGTGTCGCCGTACGCGCCGAGGTTCTTCTGGGTCAGCCCCCGGAACTGCGCGGAGGCGTTCATCTCCACGACGAGCGCCTCCTCGACGCTCTCGAGGAACGCCGACACCTCGTCGTCGGGGAACGGCATCATCTCGCCGACGGTCAGCGCCTTCACCGAGTGGCCGGCGTCGGTGAGGCGGTCGACCGCCTCCTCGACTGTGCCCTGCTGGCTGCCGAAGGTGAGGATGCCGTACGCGGCCTCGTCGGGGCCGTAGTGGCGGTTCAGGCCGTCGGCGTTTAGCTCGTCGCGGATCGCGTCGAGTTTCTGCTGGCGGCGGTCCATCTGCGCGACGCGGTTGTCGGGGTCCTCGCTGATATGTCCCGGCGGGTTGTGCTCGTTGCCGGTGACGAGGTAGCGACCGTCTTTCTGCCCCGGCACCGTCCGAGGGCTGACGCCGTCCTCGACGTCGTAACGGTACCGCTCGAACTTGCCCGAGGCGTCGTGTGGCGCCTCGGGGATCTCGTCTTCGGTCAGCGTCTCGCCGAGGCCCGGGTTCGGCTCGCGGTCGAAGTGACTCGCGGGCACGTTGACCAGTTCGCCGCCGAGCTTCTGGTCGTAGAGCAGGATCGTCGGGATCTGGTACTCGTAGGCGAGCTGGAACGCCCGCCGGGAGTGGTCGTACGCCTCCTCGACCGTCCCGGGCGCGAGGACGACCCGCTGGGAGTCGCCCTGGCTCGTGTACAGGACGTGTTCGAGGTCCGCCTGCTCGGGCTTGGTCGGCATCCCCGTCGAGGGGCCGGCGCGCATCGCCTCGACCAACACGACCGGCGTCTCGGACATCTCGGCCAGCCCGAGCGGCTCGGACATCAGTGCGAACCCGCCGCCCGACGAGCCGGACATGGCCTTCGCACCCATATGCGAGGCACCGATCGCCAGCGACGCCGCCGCGATCTCGTCTTCGACCTGCTCGGAGATGCCCCCGACCTTCGGCAGGGCCTGGGACATGATCGTGAACACCTCGGTCCACGGCGTCATCGGGTAGCCGGCGATGAACCGGCAGCCCTCGTCGATGGCGCCGTAGGCGATGGCGTCGGAGCCGGAGACCAGGACCTGCTCCTCGTCGTGTTCGCCCTCGGGCACGGAGATGTCCGGAGCGTCCACGTCGAACTCCTGGTGGACGAACTCGTACGCCTCCTCGAAGACGGTGAGGTTCGCCTCGAGGATCTTCTCCGGCATCGCGTCGCGCATCATCGAGGTGAGCGTCTCCGGGTCGATGTCGGCGAACGCGCAGGTGATCGCCACGCCGGCGGTGTTGCGCATCACCTCGCGCCCGTGTTCGCGGGCCATCGTCCGGAGGTCGACCGGGTAGACGTGCCAGTCGTTCGCCTCGGCGCGTTCGTCGAGGTCGGCGGTGTCCTCCTCGTCGAGGAGGCCCGAGTCGTAGACGATCACTCCGCCCTCGCGGAGGTCGTCGAGGTTCTCGAGCAGCGGTTTCGCCTCCTCGTTCCCGTAGTACGCCCCCTCGCGGGGGTTGCGGGCGAAGGAGTCACCGAGGGCGAGCAGGAAGTTGTACCCGTCGCCGCGCGAGCGTACAGGCTCTGCCGACGCCCGGACCTCCGTGTACGTGTGGCCGCCGCGGATCCGCGACGGGTAGTGACGGTGGGTGAACACGTGGAGTCCCGAGCGCATGAGCGCCTTGGCGAAGTTCTGGCTCGTCGAGGCGATCCCGTCACCGGACCCCCCGGCGATGCGCCAGATGAGTTCGTCGTCTGTCATGTGTAGGTCGGCCCGTGGCGGGCCATCGCTAAATCTTTGCTAACGCCTGCCTAAAGCGTTTGCCATGGCATCTGCCTGATAGATCGTGAGAGACCAGGCGGTCGGCCGAGGGGGGGCGATCAGTCGTCGGGGTCGACCGTGCGCGCCGACGAAGCCGCCTCCTCCGGGTCCGAACGCGGGCTCGACGGGTGGTAGTCGGTGTCGTAGGCTCCGGAGCGGCCGTCGAGGCGGTCCGGGTGGATCCGGCCGCCCAGGAGCATGAAGTCGAGCACCGTCACCGCCAGCATCGCCTCCACCACCGGTACCGCCCGCGGCGGGAGCGACGGGTCGTGTCGCCCCACGACCTGCGCCTCCTTGCGCTCGCCCGTCTCCCAGTCCACCGTCCGCTGGGACTTCGGGATCGAGGTCGGCGCGTGCCACGTCACCTCGCCGTAGATCGGCTCGCCGGTCGTGATCCCGCCCTGGAGCCCGCCGTGGTCGTTCCCGACCGGAACCGGGTCGCCCTCCTCCGCGACGACGTCGTACGCATCGGGCGCGTCCTCGGCGCCCGCCGTCGTCCAGTCCTCGTTGCGGTCGATCCCGCGCCACTCGGCCGCGTCCCGACCGAGGCCGTACTCGAACGCCGTCGTCGCCGGGATAGACATCATCGCCCGACCCAGTCGCGCCGGCACGGAGTCGAACCGCGGCGCGCCCAGCCCCCGGGGAACGCCGCGCACCTCGAACTCGACCGACCCGCCGATGGAGTCGCCCTCCTTCTGGTAGCGGTCGATCGCCTCGCGCATCTCCTCGGCCGTCTCGGGGTGAGCACACCGCACCTCGCTCTCCTCTGTGTGTTCGAGCATCTCCTCGAAGCTCACCTCGGGCGCCTCGATCTCCCCGATGCGGTTGACGTGGGCCTTGATCTGGACGTCGTACTCGCTCTGGTCGAGGACGGCCCCCGCTACCGCGCCCGCCGCGACCCAGTTCACCGTCTCGCGGGCCGACGACCGCCCGCCGCCGCCCCAGTTGCGCGTGCCGAACTTCGCGGAGTAGGTGTAGTCGCCGTGGGATGGCCGCGGCGCGGTGACGAACGGCTCGTACTTGCCCGAGCGGGCGTCCTTGTTCTGGATCGTCATCCCGATCGGCGTCCCCGTTGTGTAGCCGTCCTGAAGCCCGGAGTTGATCGTCACCTCGTCCGGTTCGCCCCGGGAGGTGGTGATCATCGACTGCCCGGGCTTGCGCCGGTCGAGTTCCCGCTGCACGGTCTCCTCGTCGAGTTCGACCCCCGCCGGACAGCCCGACACCACGACGCCCATCCCGGGGCCGTGGCTCTCGCCGTAGCTCGACAGGCGGAAGAGCCGTCCGAACTCGTTTCCGTTCATGCATCTGCGTTCGCGTGCCCGGACTTAACTTCGGTCACTCGCGCGGGGCGCCGAACGACCGAAGTGAGTGAGGCGGCCCGCGGGGTGGAACGGCGACTCCGTCGCCGGTGACGGAGAGAGCCGTGGAACGCGCGCGGTGGCGGACACAGCGCCGAACGACCGAAGTGAGTGAGGCGGCCCGGGCTCACCGCGCCCCGCCTCGTGGTTCCTCCCTACGGTCGGAACCACGCTTCCGCACCTCGGACGGCTCGTTTCACTCGCCGCCCTCGGTTTCGAGGGCCGCGCCCTCCGGTCGCGCCCCTCGCTCACCCCGCTCCGCCTCGTGGCCCGGCGCTTCGCGCCGCGCCACGCTCACCACATATCCTCGAGCATCGCCCGCAGCGCCTCCGTCGTCGGCTCGAACCCCGGCGGCCCGTTCCCGACGATGTCGTCCTCGGCCGTCGCCGCCGCCACCGCGTCGAGTTCGTCCTCGCTCGGGCCGTCGACGTCCCGCAGGCGGCTGGGCAGGTCGAGCGAGTCTCGCACCCGCCGTATCGCCGCGACGACGCTCGCTGGGTCCGACGCCACGCTCAGCCCCTCGGCGAGGCGGTCGAGCCCCGTCCGATCCTGCGCGAGGACGCCGTTGACGACGTGGGGCGCGGCGATGGCGTGGGCCTCGCCCTGCTGGACCGCGTCGCCCCGGAGCGTGTGGCCGAAGGCGTGGATCGGGCCGAGCGTCGTCCCGTGGGGGCGCGAGATGCCGTACTGGGCGAGGACGACGCCCACCACTGCGCGCTCCATCGCCGCGTCGTCGGTCAGACAGTCGGGGAGGCCGTCGGCGAGGTAGCGCAGGCCCCGGACCGCCGTCGCGTGGACGACCGGGTTCGCGGTCCGGGCGTAACAGGACTCGACGCCCTTGTCGAAGCCGTTCATCGCGGAGCCGGCGAGCACGCTCGCGGGCGTCGTCTCGAACAGGTCCGGGTCGTAGACGGCCGCGGCGGGCATCAGTCGACGGTCGCCCATCCCCGCCCGTGGGCCGTCCGGGAACGAGACGGATCCGCCGATAGAGAGGTCTGCGCCCGCGAAGGTGGTCGGGACGACGGCGGCCGGCGGGAGGGCGGCGTCGGCGGGGGCGCCGATCGAACCGGTGCGCTCTGCCTCGCGCCGGAGCCTGTCGGGGCGGCGGTGGTCGGCGGCGAGCAGGCGGGTCGCCTTCGCCACGTCGAGACTCGACCCGCCGCCGACCGCGACCAGCCCCTCGGCCTCTGTCGCGCGCAGACGGTCCAGCGCGCCGTAGGCGCCCATCACGTCCTTGTCCGGCGTCGTGCCGTCGTACACCTCGGCGAGACGGTCGCCCAGCGCGTCGCGGATCGGGTCCATCAGGTCGTCGTTCGCACCCGTGTCCGACCCGCAGACGACGAGCACCCGGTCGACGTCGAGGCGGTCGAGAGCGGCCGGCAGGTCGGCGACCGCCCCTCTGCCGACCGACAGGTCTGCGGGCGTGTAGGCGTGGTCGAACTCGGAGACTCCGGCTGGGTCGATCACGGCGGAGCGACGGTCGGCGGTCGCTAAAGCGTGTGGTCACCGGCCGAACAGACGGCGGCTCAGGCCGACACGTCCGCACCGAGCGTCGCGAGCGTCGCGAAGAACTCGGGAAACGAGACGTTGACGTGTTCCGCGCCCGCGATGGTCGTCTCCTCCTCGGCGGCGAGCGCCGCCACCGCGAGCGCCATCACGACCCGGTGGTCACCCCGGCCGTCCACCCGCGCGCCGCGGAGGGTCGTCTCGCCGCCGTGGACGGTCAGCGCGTCGTGTTCCTCGGTCACGTCGGCGCCCATCCGCGCCAGTTCCTCGGCCATGGCGCTCACCCGGTCGGTCTCCTTGTACCGGACGTGCTCGGCGTCGACGATCCGGGTGTCGCCGTCCGCGACGGCGCCGAGGGCGGCGATAGTCGGGAGGAGGTCCGGGGTGTTCGCGACGCTCACCTCGACGCCCGAGAGCGGCGCCCGCTCGACGCGGAGTTCGCCCGCCGCGCGGTCCCACGCGACCGGCGCGCCCATCCGCTCGACGACGTCCACGATGGCCGTGTCGCCCTGCGCGCCCTCGCGAGCACCCTCGACGACGACGCCGTCCCCCTCGCCCGCGACGGCGCCCGCGGCGAGGAGGTAGGAGAGAGAGGAGAAGTCGCCGGGTACCTCGTACGCCTCGGTCGCGTAGGCCTGCCCGCCGTCGACGGCGTAGCCCGCCGCGGTCTCCCGCGCGTCGACGCCGAACTCCGCCAGCAGTTCGAGCGTGACCTCGACGTACGGCGCGGATTTCAGTTCGGTCGTGAGGTCGACCGTGATACCCTCCTCGGTGGCCGCGCCGGCCATCAGGAGTGCGGTGACGAACTGCGAGGAGACGTCGCCGGGCAGTTCGACCCGCCCGCCGGCCATGGCCTCGCCGACGACCAGCGGTGCCTGTCCGTTCTGTCGCGTCGACTCCGCACGGCCGCCCAGGTGCTCGACCGCCGTCAGAAGCGGTCCGTGGGGGCGCGAGCGGAGCGACGCGTCGCCGGTCAGGACGGCGAGGCCGTCACAGAGCGCGCCTGCGGCGGTCACGAGCCGCGTCGTCGTCCCCGAGTTCCCGCAGTCGAGCACGTCCGCCGGCGTCGCCGGGCGGCCGCCGAACCCCTCGATCCGGACCGCGTCGGCGTCGGCGGCGTCCGTGACCGACCCGCCGAACGCCTCGACGGCCGCCATCGTCCGCCGGGTGTCGGCGCTGCGGAGCGGCGAGCGGACGAGCGTCTCGCCCGCGCCGTAGCCCGCCGCGAGGACAGCGCGGTGGGTGTAACTCTTCGACGGCGGCGCGCGCACGGTCCCGGCGACGCGGGAGCGCGATACGGTTGCGTCCATGCCTGCCGAGGGGCACGGACGCACAAAAGCACTACCGGACCGCCGGCGACAGACATACCTCGCCGCCGGGCGGTCGGTCGGTATGGACGACCGCGACCTCTCGGCGCTCGCCGGGGCCGTCGACGACGCGGACGGCTACCTGCTTGACGCCGACGGCGAGGACCCGAACCAGCGCTACGTGACCGCCTTCGACGCGCCCGACCCGTTTCTCGCGGTCTGGACGCCAGCGGGGGTCCACCTGCTCGTCTCGGAACTGGAGTACGGCCGCGCGAGAGAGGAGAGCCGCGCCGCCTCTGTCGCGCGCCTCGCCGACTACGACTACCGCGACAGGGCGAGCGAGGCCGGCCGTCGCGCGGCGCGGGCGAGCGTCGCGGCGGACTGGCTGGCCGACCACGGCGTGCGCGCCGTCCGCACCCCCGAGCGGTTCCCGCTCGGGACCGCCGACCGCCTGCGCGACCGGGAGGTGAGCGTCGAGACCGACCCGGGCGACGCCGTCGAGTCGGCCCGCGCGGTCAAGACCGAGGCCGAGGTCGACGACGTCCGGGCGGCCCAGCGCGCGAACGAGGCGGCCTTCGCGGCCGCCGGGACGCTGATCCGGGAGGCCGACGTGGTCGACGGCGTCCTCCACGAGGGGGCCGAACCGCTGACCAGCGAGCGGGTGAAAGTCGAGATCGAGCGGACGCTGCTAGAGCACGGCTGCGGACTCGACGACACTATCGTTGCCTGCGGCGCAGACGCCGCCGACCCGCACGACCGTGGGAGCGGGCCGCTCGCGGCGGGTGAACCGATCGTGGTCGACATCTTCCCGCGCTCGAAGGCGACCGGCTACCACGCGGACACGACGCGGACGTGGCTACGGGGGGAGCCGACAGAGACGCTCGAAGAGTGGCACCGCCTCACCGACGAGGCGCGCGAGGCGGCGCTGAGCGAGGTAGCGCCCGGCGCGACGGGCGAGACGGTCCACGACGCCGCCTGCGACGTCTACGAGGACGCGGGCCTGCCGACGCTCCGGTCCGACCCCACGACCGAGACGGGGTTTATCCACTCGACGGGCCACGGCGTCGGCCTCGCGGTCCACGAACTGCCGCGGATCGCGCCCGAGGGCGACGAACTGGCGCCGGGGAACGTGGTCACGATCGAACCGGGGCTGTACGACCCGGAGGTGGGCGGCGTCCGGATCGAGGATATCGTCGTCGTGCGCGAGGGCGGCTACGAGAACCTGACGACGCTCCCGACGGGACTCGATCCGTAACCGGCGTGGGGCAACCGGGACCGTGACCAGGAACAGGACGAAGACCGCGGGACCGTGAGCCGACACCAGACGGCCGGGCACGTAACCGCTCGGGCGCCGGGTTCTTGTCGCCGCCGGCCCCCGACGACCCATGGAAGTCGACGCGACACTCGCGGCGGAACTCGGCGTCTCCGGGACGGCGGGCGACCGGACCGAGACGGTCGTTCTCGTCGTCGAGAGCGAGACCGGCGTCCGGCGGTTCGAGGCGGGGATCACGGCGCCGGAGAACACGACGGTCGAGCGGACCGCCGCGGGCGACCTCGACGACACCTTCGAGGTGACCGGAGGCGGCGAGGGCGCGTCGTCGGTCGAGGCCCGCGCCATCGATTTCGTCGGGAAGGGCCGCGAGCCGCCGGTCGTCCTGTTCGGCGTCCGCTTCTCCGCGCCCGTCGACCCCGGGGCGGTCGGGTTCACGGCGCGACGACTCGTCGGCCACGACGAAGAGGAGGTCGACGGCACGGCGGTGCGGGTCGCGCCGGCGGAACGCACCGAACCGCTTTAGACCGGCCGTGGGCGGATCTGTGGTATGGACCTCCTGGTCGTCGGCGCCGGCGAGATGGGGCGCTGGCTCGCCCGGGTCGTCGACGACGTCGACGTCGCCTTCGCGGACGCCGACCCCGCCGTGGCCCACGCGGCCGCCGAGGCGGTCGGCGGCGAGGCCGTCGCCCTCGACGGCGACGACCGCTTCGACGCCGTCTGTCTCGCCGTCCCGATGCCCGCGGCGACGGCGGCTGTCGAGACACAGGCCGCGCGGGCCGACCGGGCCGTCGTCGACGTGGTCGGCGTCATGGGGCCGGTCGTCGACGCGGTACGCGACCACGCACCGGACCGCGAGCGACTGTCGCTCCATCCGCTCTTCGCCCCCGCGAACGCGCCGGGGAACGTCGCGGCCGTCCACGACGCGACGGGGCCGGTGACAGAGCAGGTTCGCGACGCCATCGGCGCGGCCGGCAACCACGTCTTCGACACCACGCCGGCCGAACACGACGAGGCGATGCGGACCGTCCAGGCCGCCGCACACGCCGCCGTCCTCGCCTACGGTCTCGCGCGCGAGCCGACCCGCCCGGAGTTCGCGACGCCCGTCTCGCGGCGGCTCGACGACCTCGTGGCGACGGTGACGGGGGGCACCCCGCGGGTCTACCGTGACATCCAGCGCACCTTCGACGGCGCGACACAGGTGGCAGACGCCGCGCGCCGGGTCGCAGAGGCCGACGACGAGACGTTCGCCGCGCTCTACCGCGAGGCGGGCGGCGACGACGGACCGCCGGGCCGCGACCCGGGAGGCGACACCCCCGGCCGATGATCGACCGCGACGGCGTCCGCGACGCGGCGCGGTACCTCCGCTCCGTCCGACCGATCGACCCCGAGGAGATCAACGAGTACGTCGAGGGACAGCCCCACCCCGCGCTCGTCCGGCAGACGCTGCGCGAGGAGGCGTACGACCTCGGCATCGTCGAGCGGCCGGACGGAACCTTCGTTCCCGTCGACGACGACCCGGTTCCGGCGGCCGACTGGACGCCGGCGTCGTTCCCCGACCGACACGAGGAGGCTCTACGGGACCTGCTGGTCGAACGGCTGGGCCTCGACTGGGCGTCCGGCGCGTCCGGCGACCGCCTGCGCGAGCGACTCGCCGAGGTGAAAGAGCGCTACTACCGCGCGAGTTCGGTCGACTACGACGAGACCACGGCGCTCGCGTACGCCGTCTACCACCTGCCGGGCTACTGGGCGGCGACGGGCTACGTCCTCGACCGACTCGCACGGGCCGGACGCCTGTCGCGTCGCCTCCGCGTCCTCGACGTCGGCTCGGGCGTCGGCGGGCCCGCGCTCGCCCTGTTCGACCTTCTGCCCGACGAGGTCGCCGTCGACTACCACGCCGTCGAGGCGAGCGACCCGGCCGCGGACGTCTTCGACGCCGTCGTCGACCCGCCGGCGTCGGCGCGAGTCACGGTCCACCGCGAGCGAGTCGAGGCGTTCGACGCCGCGAGCGAGGCGCCGTACGACCTGGTGCTGTGTGCGAACGTACTCTCGGAACTCGACGACCCGACGGGCGTCGCGGCGAGCCTGTTCGACGACCTCGCCGCGGACGGCACGTTCGTCGCGGTGGCGCCGGCGGACCGCAACACTGCGACGGGCCTCCGGAGGGTCGAGCGCGCCCTCGCCGACGACGGGCCCGGAACGGTGTTCGACCCGACGCTCCGGCTGTGGCCCGACGCCCGCCCGGGAGACGACTGCTGGTCGTTCGACGTCGGGCGCACGCTCGCGCCGCCGGGCGTCCAGACCGACCTCGACGACGCGGGCGCGGGCGGCCCGGGCGACGGCTCGTTCGTCAACACGGAGGTGCGCTACGCCTACGCGCTGGTTCGTCGGGACGGCCGGCGACGGGTCGACGTCCGCGCCGACCCGGAGCGTCACGCGCGGCTGGCGGAGTCAGAGCGCCACGTCACGAAGCGGGTGGACGCGCTGGTCGTGAAGCTCTCGCACGACCTCACCGATGGCTCCGGGAACCCCCTGTTTCTCGTCGGCGACGGGAGCCAGTCGGTCGACCACTTCGCCGTCCTCGCGCGCGAGTCGGCGCTGAACCGCGCGCTGCGGGAGGCGCCGTACGCGGCGGTACTCTCGGTCGAGAACGCCCTCCTGCTGTGGAACGACGACGAGAGCGCGTACAACTTCGTCGTCGACGGCGAGGCGGTCGTCGATCGGGTCGCCTGAGCGGAGGGGCTAGGGTTAACCGGTCGCCGCCGCTGGGTGGGCTAATGCCAGCAGACGACTCCCCCCGGCGCGTGCTCCTGACGAACGACGACGGGATCGAGAGCGTCGGCTTCCGGGCGCTGTACGACGCGCTCACGGCGATCGAGGCCGTCGAAGTGACCGCAGTCGCCCCCGCCGACGACCAGAGCGCTGTCGGGCGGCGGCTCTCGACCCGGGTCGACGTGGTCGAACACGACCTCGGCTACGCCGTCGAGGGGACGCCCGCGGACTGTGTCGTCGCCGGGCTGGAGGCGCTCTGTCCCGACACCGACGTCGTGGTCGCGGGCTGTAACAAGGGCGCGAACCTCGGGGAGTACGTACTCGGCCGCTCCGGCACCGTCAGTGCCGCCGTCGAGGCCACGTTCTTCGACGTGCCCGCGCTCGCCGTCTCGCTGTTCGTCCCGCCCGGCCGCGAGACGCCGTGGGAGGAGACGGCCGAGGAGCCAGAGGAGTACGCGAACGCGACGGCCGTAGCACGCTACCTCGTCGACCACGCCGTCGACGCCGGCGTCTTCGAGCAGGCCGACTACCTCAACGTCAACGCCCCGCCCGCTGACGGTGACCCGGCGCCGATGGCCGTCACCTACCCCTCGGAGACGTACGACATGCGCGCGAACCACGACGGGGAGCGCATCCAGCTGGAGGACATGGTGTGGGGCCACCTCGGCGACGGGACGCTCGACGAACCCGCGGGGAGCGACCGCCGGGCCGTGATGGAGGGGCAGGTGAGCGTCTCGCCGCTGACCGCACCCCACACCACCGAACGCCACGAGGCGCTCGACGCGCTCGTCGAGACCTACCGCGACTGACGGCGTCGGAGCGGCCCCCCCGTGTGCGGGCTGTCGGACCGGGGGACGCGCTTAACCGATCGAGCCCCATACGGGGGTCACAACAGAATGGAAAACTCAGAATCTAAGCCAGGTTCCAGCCCACTCGCAGAGTTGATCGAAGACGGCGTGTTCGGCGCAATAGCGGGGTTCGCCGGCACCGTTGTCCTCACCGCGTTCCTGCTGGTGTCGTCGCTCGCCGGCGGGTTCGAGTTCTCGAACTTCGCCGCGACGACGGAGCTTCTCCTGCTCACGCCGTTCGTGGGCGATCAGGGCGCCCTCGTCGGGTACGTCCTGTTCGTGATCGGCGGGAGCGTCGTCTGGCCGCTGATGCTCGCGTCGATCGGTCTCTACCTCCCGGGCGAGCAGTTCTCGACCAGGGGTGCGGTGTTCGGCGCGGTGATCTGGATCGGATTCGTCTTCGGGTTCGGCGCGACGCTCGACTCGGCGGCGCTCGGGCTCGGCGCGTTCGTCGTCCTCTCGTTTCTCGGCCACGTCGCCTACGGCTACGTGATGGGTGACGTGTTCGACCGGCTCTACGCCGCCGACCGCCCGGTCATCGCGGAGGGACTGTCGCCACTCGAGATCGCACAAGGGACCGCCGCCGACGCGGGAGGCTCCGGCCCAGGGGGTCGATCCGGCCGGTCGAAGGCTGCGGCCCGAACGAGGGCCGCGGCCAAGACGAAGGCCGCGGCCCAGGCTGAGGCCGCGGACGCGGGGGACAGCGACGAACTCCGGGACGTCGACGTCGCGGACCTGCCGCCGCTGCTCCGGTTCGACCAGGCCATCGAGCGGATCGACGCGGAACTCGGCGACGAGACGTACCCACAGTTCGAGGCGTTCAAACAGGAGTACGAGCTGCTCAAGCGCTCGCCGTCGAACCGGCAGACGCTCGTGAGCGACCTCCGGGCGGACCTCAGCGGCCTCGCCGAGCGCCTGCCGGACGACGATGGCGAGGTCGAGCGGTGGATCGACTCGATGGCCGGGCGGATGTCGACCTACCTCAAGGCCGGCAACACGCCGTCGCTGACGCTCGATCTCGTCGACGTGAGCCTGTCGAAAGACGGCGAGCCCGCCGCGGTCGAGGACCTGCGCGAGTCGCTCGCCACCTGTTCCGTGACCGTCCTCAACCAGGGCGACCGCTCGGGCGCGGTCGTGCGGGTCTCGTTCTACAACGAGGACGACATCCTCCTGCGGTCCGACGACCTCTCGATGGGCTACATGGACCCCGGCGAGCGGAAGAAGCTCTCGACGAAGGTGTACGTCCCCTCTATCGCCGACTACCACGAGGCAGAGGTGCTCGACCCGCAGGAAGGTCAGCGGTTCATCGAGGGGCTATAGCCGACCGGGGCCGGGGCGGCTCTTACCGCCACTCGCGCTGCTCGACCTTGTTCAACTCGATGAGAAGCCGGAAGATGGCCTTCACGAGGTTGGCGTCGACGTCGAACCGCTCGGCGTTGTCGGCCGCGCGGTTCATCACCGCCGCCTCCTGTCCCTCGTCGACGGTCGCCATGCCGCGCTCGGCTTTCACCTGCGCGACGGAGGACGCGACGTACGTCCGTCGGGCGATCAGTTCGACTATCTCGCGGTCGATGCTCTCTATCTCCGCGCGGAGTTCGTCGAGCGTCAGGTCGTCGATCTCCGCGTCGGTCACGTCGTCCGCCCCCCGTCCGTTCGTGTCGTCGTGAGCCATGTTGTTCCCTCGCGGTCGTCCCAGCGGTCGCGCACCCGTTCGAGTTCCGTCCGCTCGCCCACCGCCACGACGCTGGGGCCGGTGCCCGACAGCGACACGCCGGCGGCGCGATCTATCGCCTCGACGGCGGGGTCGGGCGAGTACCCGAGCGCCGCCGAGAACGCCAGCCCGTTGACCGTCATCGCCGTCGCGTACCGACCGTCGCGCGCCAGCTCCTCGACGAGGTCGGCGAGCGGCGCGACCGCGTCACAGCGCGCGACGTCCGCGTCCGCGCTGTAGGCGCGGTCCGGCGGCGTCCAGACGAGCACGTCCCACTCGACGGCCTCGCGCGAGAGGAGGGCGTCCTCGTCGTTGTCCGTCACCGTCACGCCGCCGAGCATCGACGCGCTGGCGTCGTCGAACGCGCCCGTCACCGTCACGCCGGCGTCGCGCGCCGCCGTCACGCCGAGGCGGCAGGCGTCGAGGCGGTCGACGGTCGGGTCGTCCGGCCCCGGGTCTCGCTCCCGGCCCGGGTCGTCCGCGACGGGGACTGAGAGCGCGTCGAGCGTCGCCAGCACCGTCGCGTTCGCGGCGGCGCTCGAGGACTTCAGCCCCGCGGCGGCGGGCACCTCGCTCTCGGTACGGACGCGGGCGCCCGCGGCGTCGTCGGACCCGTAGCGGTCGACGGTCACCTCGACACAGCGCTCGATCAGGGCGGTGTCGAGGTCGGCCTCCCCGGCTATCTCGCCGGTGACCGCGCCCTCGTCGCCGCCGAGTTCGACCGTCGCCGTCGTCTCGGCGTCGATGGCGAACGCCGACCCGCGGCCCGTGGCGAGGGCGTTCAGCACCGTCCCGGCGCCGAGCGCGGTCGCGCGACCATGCACGGTGAGACCCCCGAAAGGAGGGCAGTTATGGCTACCGGTGCCGTCGCCCGGCCGGTCGGACGAGCGCGACGTTTTTTCCGACGCGGGCCCACGCTCGAACGTGAAGGCACACTCCGAGGTCGCGCCCGCGACGCTCTCCGTCGACCTCCTCGACCACGGCGTCGAGGTGGAGTATCTCGACGGCCGGACGATCCTCTACCGCGGCGTCCCCGAGGCGGTGACGGGGCCGCTCCACACGCGCCCGGGCCGGGAGGTCCACGTCCTCGTCACCGACGGGACCGACGGAGTCCTCGTCTACGTCGAGGACAGGACGACCGAAGACGAGATCCTGGAGGCTACCGGCGTCGGGCGCGTCCTCCTCTCGGACGGCGAGGAGACGGAGGTGTTTCCCGGCGTCTACGCGGGCCGCGCGGGCGACTACCGCGTCGAGGTCCGCGCCGACCCCACCGTCGCCGGCGAGCGGGTGTTCGTCTTCGCCGAGGACGAGTGGGGCGAAGACGCATACGAGTTCGTGACCGAGGGCGACGACACGGCCGCGGGGGAGGCGTAGCCGGATGGTGTCTGTCGTGTGGCGCGACCCGAGCCGCGAGACCCTCCGCGAGACGTCCGACCGCGCCGACGTCTACGGGTGTGCCGAGGAGGACCGCTCGCGCGGCGTGGGTCGCGATGCAGTCACGGAGGACCCGAGCGACGGCGACGCCGAGCGCGTGCGCCGGCGGTCGGCGCCGACCCGCGCCGCCGCGGAGTCGACGGCGGAGGCGTGCCGGTGAGATGACCGTCGAAGCCACGGTTCGGGCGGCGGAGAAGCGCGACGCGGGGCGGGGGATCGCCCGGCTACCGGAGGCGGTTCGGTCGACGCTCGGCGTGTTGAGCGGCGACCCGGTCGTGATCGAGGGCGAGCGCCCGACGGTCGTGAAATGCTGGCCGGCGCGGGGCGACGTGCCGCCGGGTGCGGTACAGGTCGACGCCGACACGCGCGCGAACGCCGGCGTGAAGGTCGGCGAGACGGTCCGCGTCTCCGCAGCGGGCACCCCCGCCGTCGCAGAGCGGGTGGACCTCGCGCTGGTGACCCCGGTCGAGACAGACCGCGACGCGGTCGTCGCGGCGGCGCGCGAGGCCGTCCGCGACCGGCCGCTGGCCGCCGGCCAGACCGTCCGGGTGGAGCGCATCGGCGGCACGGTGCGGGTGCGTTCGACCGACCCCGAAGGCACCGTCCGGGTCGGTGAGCGGACGACCGTCGACGTCGACGTCGACGCGGGCGGTGCGGCCGAGGCCGACGACCCCGAGCCGGCATCGGGGGTCACCTACGAGGATATCGGCGGGCTAGACGACGAACTCGACCTCGTGCGGGAGATGGTCGAACTCCCGCTCTCCGAGCCCGAACTGTTCGCGCGGGTCGGAGTCGAGCCGCCCCGGGGCGTCCTGCTGTACGGCCCGCCGGGGACCGGCAAGACGCTCATCGCCCGTGCGGTCGCGAACGAGGTCGACGCGAGCTTCTTTACGATCTCGGGGCCGGAGATCGTCTCGAAGTACAAAGGCGAGAGCGAAGAGCGCCTGCGCGAGACGTTCGCGGAGGCGAAGGCGTCCGCGCCGTCGGTGATCTTCTTCGACGAGATCGACTCGATCGCGAGCGAGCGAGACGACGAGGCCGACGTCGAAACCCGTGTCGTCGGCCAGCTCCTCTCGCTGATGGACGGTCTCGAGGAGCGCGGCGACGTCGTCGTGGTCGGCGCGACGAACCGGGTCGACAGCCTCGACCCGGCGCTCCGGCGCGGCGGGCGGTTCGACCGCGAGATCGAGATCGGCGCGCCGAACGAGGCGGGCCGGCGGGAGATCCTCGCGGTCCACACCCGCGGGGTGCCGCTGGGCGAGGACGTCGACCTTGATGCCGTCGCCGCGCGGACCCACGGGTTCGTCGGCGCGGACCTGGCGTCGCTCGTGAAGGAAGCGGGGATGACCGCGCTCCGGCGCGCCCGAGGGGCGGGGACCGCGGTCGACGAGATACACGTCGAACAGAGAGACATCGAGCAGGCGCTCGCGAGCGTCGAGCCGAGCGCGATGCGCGAGTACGTCGCCGAACAGCCGACGGAGGGGTTCGAGTCGGTCGGGGGGCTCGACGACGCGAAGGCCGCGCTCTCGCGCGCCGTCGAGTGGCCGCTCACGTACGCGCCGCTGTTCGACGCCGCGAACGCGACGCCGCCGACGGGTGTCCTCCTCTACGGGCCGCCGGGGACGGGCAAGACCCTGCTCGCGCGCGCCGCCGCCGCAGAGGCGGGGGTGAACCTCGTCACCGTGGCGGGGCCGGAGTTGCTCGACCGCTACGTCGGCGAGTCCGAGAAGGCCGTCCGCGAGGTGTTCGAGCGCGCCCGGCAGGCGGCGCCCTCTATCGTCCTCCTCGACGAGGTGGACGCGGTCGCCCGCACCCGCGGGAGCGGCGAGTCCGAGGTCGGCGAACGGGTCGTCTCACAGCTGTTGACCGAACTCGACCGGGCCGCCGACAACCCCTCGCTCGCCGTCGTGGCGACGACGAACCGGCGCGAGGCGCTCGACCAGGCGCTCCTCCGGCCGGGACGGCTGGAGACCCACGTCGAGGTGCCGGCACCGGACCGCACGGCGCGGCGCGCGATCTTCGCGGTCCACACCGCGGACAAGCCGCTGGGCGAGGACGTCGACCTCGACCAGCTCGCCCGGGCCGCCGAGGGCTACTCCGGCGCGGACGTCGAGGCGGTGGTGCGCGAGGCCGCGATGGCCGCAATCGAGGCCGTGACCGAGCGCTACGGGGGCGAGACGGCGAACGAACACGGCGACGAGGTGGTGCTGACCGGCGAGCAGTTCGACCGGGCGCTCCGGTCGGTCGAGCCGTCCCTCTCCGGGTGAGCGCGCCGCGCTTTTGCGCCCGGGCACCGACCCCTCGACGATGGTGACGTCCGCGATGCTCCTCGCGTACGCCCTCGTCCTCGTCCTCCCGTCGGTCGGCGCCGCGACGGTCGCGCTCGCGCTCTCGCGCCCGCACCTCGGCCTGTTCACGACGACGGAGACGACGACGAACCTGCTCGGCCACGAGCGCTACCGCTTTCGCTCGCGCTGGCACCGCCGAGCGTTCGGCGCCCTCACTGTGGGGAGCTTTTTCCTCCTGTTCGTGTTCGCTCTGTTCGCGGCGGACGCCTTCCTCGTCGACTAGTCCCAGAACGACCGTGTCCGGGCGTACTGTCGCTCCTGTTCCAGCAGGTCGCGGTAGAACTCCTCCTCGGAGCGGCGGAGCTTGCCGATCACCCGCGCCGCGGTCTGGGGGCCGACGCCGCGGGCGCGCAGGGCGATCACCGCCTGTTTGCCGTGTGCCTGGACGAGGTTCGCGTTCTGGTGGGCACGCTCGATCAGGGACCGCTGTTCCTCGTCCGGGTCGCCCGACTGCACCGCCGCGAGCGTCTCCTCGTCGTACGGGGAGAGCGCGGCGACCCGGGTCGCTCCGCACTCGGGACACTCGGGGTCGTCGGGGACGCGCCCGACCTTCGTCCGTCGGGTCCACCCGGCACAGTGGAGACAGACGAGAACCACGCCGTCGTCGAGAATACGCTCGCGCACCGTGTCGATCACGCCCGCGTCGGCGTTCTCGGGGACGAGAAACTCCCGTCCGCCCGAGGACCCGCCGGTCCCGACCGGCGTCGACTCCCGTTCGACGACGACCTCGACCGCGCCGCGCTGGACCCGCCGGAGGAGCGCCGCGGCGCCGGCGATAGACAGGTCGTCGTGGAACACCTGCCGGACCGCTTCGTCGAACACCGGAGTGTCCTCCAGTGCGGCCATCAGCCGGTCGGCGCCCATCCGGTCGCCCCGGTCGCGGTCGAGGCGTCCGAACGTCGTCGCAACGTCCAGCAGCGCGAACTTGAGCGCGTCCGAGCGCTTCAGGGCGAGTTCGAGGACCGCCGAGACGTGCTCGGGGTCGGTCTCGCGCACCACCCCGACGACCTCCGGCGCGCCGACGTCCCGGGGGACCTCTAACTCGATCCGGTACGGGTCGACCTCCATCCCGACCGACGACCCCGTTCGCTGGCCCAGCAGCGCCGCGATCAGGCGGCCGAGCGTCTCGTTCGTCCGGTGGCCGTAGGGTGCGTTGATCACCACCCCGCGGCCCTGGCCCTCGATAACGAGTCGGTCCGCCGTCGGGACCGCGAATCCGGCCTCGACCTGCCGCTCGATCCGTTCGAGCCCCGCGGCGAGCGTCCGCTCGTCGGTCGGGAACTCGTCGCCCAGTTCGCCGGCGACCGACGCGGCGGTCGCGTCCGGGTCGCGCAGCCGGTCGGCAGCGCGCTCGCGGATCGCGCCGACGTCGTTCGCGACGGCCTCCGGCACCGGGATCTCTCGTCCGACCCACGACGGCACCTCGCCCGCGGGGTCCCCGACAGGCGACACCTCGACCGTCTCTTCGTCCTCGTCGACGTTCGCGACCCGCCACATCCGCCCGCCGTGGACGAACGTCGAGCCGGGGTCGGCGAAGTTGACGACGAACCGCTCGTCGAGGCTCCCGACGTGCGAGCCAGAGGAGAGGTCGTGGACCGAGAAGGTGGTCTCGTCCGGGATCATCGAGAGGTTGGCGTAGAAGTACTGCCACGTCCCGCCCGACGTCTCCAGCCGATCCCGCTCCTCGTCCAGCCACAGCACCCGGTTGCCCGAGAGTTCACGGACCACGTCCCGGAACGCAGCCTCGTCGAGTTCCCGGAACGGGTAGGCGCGACAGACGACCTCGTAGGCCCGGCGCGCGGCGACCTCGCTCTCGTCCATCACGAGGCCGGCGACCTGGTTCGCGACCACGTCGAGGCTCCCCTCGTGGATCGCGGCCGGTTCGACGTCGTCGTCGAGCGCACGGCGCGCGATCGCGAGCGCCTCGAGCGTGTCGTCCGCGCCGCTCGTCACGACCGTCCCGCGAGAGACGCGGTCGCGCCGGTGGCCAGCGCGCCCGACCCGCTGGAGGAGGCGTGCGACCTCCCGCGGGCTGTTGTACTGGACGACGTGGTCGACCCGTCCCACGTCGATGCCGAGTTCCATCGAGGAGGTACAGACCAGACCGTCCAGTTCGCCGGATTTGAACGCCGCTTCGGCCTCCAGCCGGGCGTCCCGCGAGAGCGAGCCGTGGTGGACCCCGATCGGCTCCTCCAACACCTGGAACCGCGCCGCGAGCGCCTCCGCCGTCGAGCGGGTGTTGACGAAGATCAGGGTAGATTCGTGCTCGCGCACGAGGTCGCGGATGGTCCGGACGTGCGCCGCGAGCCCCGGGTCGGTCGCGAGTTCGCCCGCGAGCCGCTGGTCCTCGTCGGTCACCTCGGGCGCGACCACGTCGACGGCGAAGCGCGAGGCGGCGTCGACCTCGACGACCGCACACCCGCGGTCGCCGGTGAGGAACCGGCCGACCGCCTCGGGGTCGCCCACGGTCGCCGAGAGGCCGATGCGCTGGAACGGCCCGCACACCTCGCGCAGGCGCTCGAGCCCGACTGTCAGCTGTGCCCCGCGCTTCGACGCCGCGAGTTCGTGGACCTCGTCGACGACGACGTGGGCGACGTCCGCGAGCGCCTGCCGGAGCTTCGAGCCGGTGAGCATCGCCTGGAGGGTCTCGGGGGTCGTCACGAGCACGTCGGGCGGGTCGTCGGCCTGCTTCGACCGCTGGTAGTCGGAGGTGTCGCCGTGGCGGACGTCGACCTCCAGGCCCAACTCGTCGCCCCACCACTCCAGGCGCTCGCGCATGTCGCGGTTGAGCGCGCGGAGCGGCGTCACGTACAGCACGCTGATCCCGAACCGGTCCGCTGCGTCGTCGACGGCGGAGAGCACCGGTAACATCGCCGTCTCCGTCTTGCCCGTCCCCGTCGGCGCGACGACGAGGGCGTGGCGCCCGTCGGCGATAGGGGGGATCGCCCGGCGCTGTGGCTCCGTCGGCGTCTGGAATCCCCGCGCCGAGAGCGCGCCGCGGACGCCCCGACTCAGGCGCGTGAACGCGTCCGCTCCCGGTAGCTCCTCTCGCGCTGTCATCGATCTACGGTTCGGCCCGACGCCTCTTCAGCGCCGCGCTCCCGGGCGACGGTCGGACCTACGGCCGACACGTTGAGGACGACGCGACCCGGTCACCCACCGTGAACCACACCCTGCTCACGTGGGGGTCGCTCGCGGTCTTCGGCGCCGTCGCGGCCGGAGAGGCCGTCCTCGCGGTCCGTGCCGCGCCGGGGACCCCGGTCGCCGAGGCGGCCACGGCGTTCTCGGCACTGCTCGTCTTCGGCGCGTCGCTGTTCGCCCTCCGCGACCCCGACAGGTTCGAACCGCCTGCGCCGTGGCTGGCCTACCTCGCCGCCGCCGGGACGCTCGGCTACGTGGCGACGGTCCTGGGTTAAACCCGCTCGTAGTCCCCCAGACGCGTCCCGTCGGGGAGGTAGACCTCGCCCGCCGCGAGCGCGTCGGGGAGGAACGGCGAGAGGAACTCCTCGCCCGCGACGTTGACCCGCGTCCCGCCCGAGCGGTCGTTGAACGCGGGGACGACGACCAGTTCGGGGTCCTCGCCTGGCCACCGCAGGTCGTCGCCGTGGTGGGCCGCAAACGGCGCGCGGCGGAGGCGTCCGCGGAGCCACGCGCGCTCCGTCCGCGCGCCGCCGACCGCGTCCTCGACCCGCACCCGCGGGTGTTCGTGCCCCGTCACCAGCACGTCGACGTCCAGCACCTCGGGCGCGGGCCACGCGTGACCGTGTGCGAAGCCCACGTCGCCGGCGCGCCACCCTGCCGGGTCGTGCACGTCGACGGGGCGGTCAGAGAGCGCCTCGGCCACCCCCGCGTCGTGGTTGCCGGGCACGAGCGTCAGGGCCGCGCGGTCGACGACGGCGTCCGCGAGGTCGCGGAGTTCCTCGGCCTCGACGCTCGACGGCCCGCCGATCCGGTGTGCGAGGTCCCCGACGACGACGAGGCGGTCGGCGTCGGCGCCGTCGAGGAGCCCGAGGAGGCGTTCGCGGCGCTCCGGCGCGGCAGAGTCGAGTTCCACGCCGCGCTCGTAACGCAGGCCGACCTCGATACCCGCGTGGACGTCCGCGACCACGAGCGTCCGCTCGCCGTCGAGGGTCGCCGTCGCCGCCGGCGCGCCCGGGACCGGGTCGATCAAATGGGCTTGAGCGTCGCCTCGTCCGGTTCGTAGCAGCGCCCGCTCATCAGGGCGTCCTGGACCGCCTCCTCGGCGGCCTCGGGGTCGGCGCCGTGTTCCTCGACGACGCGCGCGACGACCGCCTCGTGGGCCGCGCCGTCACCGTCGTCGAGCGCCTGCATCGCGGCGACGGCAGCGTCTTCGAGGTCGACGTCGGCGTCGTCGCTCCCGTCGTCGGACGCAGACTCCGAATCCGGCTCCGGCTCCGGCTCCGACTCCGGCACGTCGATGTCGGCCTCGCCCGCGGGGTCGACCTCCGACCCCGTCTCGAACTCTGTCCCGAACTCCTCGGCCTCGGCGCGCTCCTCCTCGTCCATCTCGTAGAGGTCGTCGTCGTCGAACCCGCCGCCGTCGAAGTCGTCGAGGTCGTCGTCGGGGATGGGTTCGGACTCGGACTCGGATCCGCCCGTCGACGCCGGCTCGGCCCCACTCGCGGGCTCTGTGTCCGCGGCGGTCCCGTCGACCGGCTCCGGGTCGCTCGGCGTCTCGGGCTCCTGCCCGGCCCCGGCGGTCGGCCCTGACGGGGCGTCGGAGACGACCTCGTCCGCGACGACGGAG
>JBDGTD010000045.1:21640-48085 GCA_042217165.1 Haloferacaceae archaeon
GGTCTCCTCGACCGCCTCCGAGGCCGCCTCGACCGTCTCTGCGTCGGTCCCGGCGTCGGCCGACTCCGACGGGGGCTTCGACGCGTCCGCTGCCGAGTCCGGCGACCCGTCGAACGCGACCGCGGCCGGGATCGACCCGATCGCGGCCGGGCCGCCCTCGTCGGGGCGTGTCGAGAGCGCCGTCACCGCGTCGCGCTCGCCCGCGACGACCTCCAGTGCCTCGACGGCCATCCGGCGCACGTCCTCGAGATACGTCTCGGTCACGCCGTAGCGCTCGATGGCGAGCGGAACGCCGGCCGCGAGCGACTCCGAGACGCCCTCGGCCGCGAGTTCCGCCCGGAGGTCGTCACCGCGGGCCTCGCGCGCGAGAGCGTCTGCGGTCACGGCGACCCGGCGGAGTGTCGCGCGCGCCGCGTCGACGATCCAGCGGTCGCGGGTGTCGCCGTCGACCTCGTTGACCGACTCGGGGCGGAGCGAGGAGAACACCCGGTCGCCGTCGTCCGGTTCGAACGTCCGGGCCTTGCCCGTGAGCGAGACGACCGTCGGCGGCGTCGCCCGCTCGAAGAAGGCGAGCGCCTCGGGCTGGTACTGCCCGGCGTAGGAGACGAACGCGCCCGTGGGCTCGGCAATTCGCGCGCGCACTACCTCCTCGTTGACCGGTTCGACCTCGGTCAGGACGCCGACGGCGAAGGCGCGGTTGACCCGCGCGCCCGTCGGCAGGACGACGTAGTTCGGGGCGCGCTCCTCGTCGCTCTCGCGGTAGGAGACGGAGACGTCCTCGAACTCCGCGGCGAGCAGGCGGTGTGCGACCTCGCGGCGACCCGGCCCGTCGTCGGACTCGCTCACGGCGACACCTCCGCGGGGCCGTGAGCAGGGAGTGGCCCGACCGCGGTCGCGCCACGCGGGGCGGGGCGCGAGTGGGGCAGGCGACCGACCGTAGTCATTCTGCGGCCTCCATCCCCGCGAGCAGGTCGCGCGCGAGCGACTCGGGCGACTCCCCGGCCGGCTCGAACTCTGTCGCGTCGAGGTTCGCGCCGTACTCGTCGACCGAGAGGTTCCCGCGCACCCTGTACGCCCGCCCGACGATCGACTCCGCGATCGACTCCGTGACGACGTCGCGATCCATCGCCTCGGTCGCGGCGGCGCGCGCCTCCTCTAGCCCACCGCCGTACACCTCGGCAGTGATCTCGTCGTCGAGGACCGCCGTCAGCGTCTCGGTGCCGTCGTCCAGGATGGCCCTCACCCGCAGGTCGTCCTCGGCGTCGACGTCGCCGTGGGCCCGACACTGGCCGTTCTGGACGACGCGCGAACACTCCGGGCAACGCTCGATCAGCCCCGAGCCGTCGCGGACGCCGATGACGTTCGCGACCACCTCGACGTCGAACAGGCCGCCGGAGCCGACCGCCTCCGCGACCGGGAGCCGCGGCGCAGACTCGGGCACGCTCACCTCCCGGTCGAGCTCTGTGACCTCCGTGAACTCGGTCAGGTTGACCTGCGGGACGCCGCGGAACTCCCGGACGTAGACGTCCGAGAGCCGGAGGGTCGCCCCCTCGGTCAGGGCGTCGCGGCGCTGCCAGTCCGTAAACGGGAGACGCGCGGACTCGTCGCCGAGGACGCCCTCTCGGATCGTGGTCTCGCCGTCGCGCCCGTCGATGGTGCGCTCGTCGGTCTCGAGCACCCGCACCTCGACGACGCGCCCGCGGTCGCCGGGTCGCAGGTCGCGGAGGGAGCGTTCTCCCCCGACCTCGTGGGGCACCTCGACCGTCTCGGCGGCCGTGACGGTGGAGGAGCCGCCGACGTTCAGCTCCGGCTCGCCCTCCCACTCGCGCACGCTCGCGTTCCCGATAGTGACGGAGTCGCCGGCCTCGACGCCGAACTCCTCCCACATCGTGTACGATATCGTCCCGCTCTCGTCCGCGAGTTCGCCCTCCCGGATCGTCTGTTCTTCGCCCTGATACCGGATCGAACGCTCCCCGACGGTCAACACCCGTGCCGTGACGGTCACCGGACCGTCGTCGACGCCGATGTCGTCGATGTCGACGGCAGAGGGGCTGGCGCTCCCGTCGTCGCCGCCGCCGTATTTCCGCCTGATGGAGCTTTTGGCCTCCTCGACGGGAACCCGGTACTCCAGCAGGTCCGAGAGCTGCTCTGCGACCTCCGCTTTGTCTACGCCGAGGTCGGAGGCGAGCTCCTCGGCGTGGTCGTCGATATCCATCGCGGGCGAAAGTGGGCTCCGACCGGTCAAGAAGCTGTCCACCGACGGGGGAACTGAAGTGCGAGGGCCGCGACCGCAGGGTATGGACACAGACGCGAACGTCGAGACGACGGTGACGGCCGACCGGACGGTCGTGCGCTACACCGGGGGTGACGCCGCCGCGGTCGTGGTCCGCTCCGAGAACGGCGAGCGCATCTACCTCCCGCTGGTCGACGAGGACGAGGACGAGGACGACGAGGAGCGGGCGACGCCCTACAGCGGCGAGTCGCCCGGTCAGAGCCCGTACAGCGGTGCCGGCACCGCGGACGACGGGACGAGCGGCGACGACACGACGCCCTACAGCGGCGGGTCGCCCGGGGTGAGCCCCTACGGCGGCGACGAGGGTCCGGAGCCGGGGATCCACGCGACCGCCGACGGGTTCCGGGTCGTCCACCCCGAACCCGCGAGAGACGTGCGCGTCCTGCGCTAGTCCGCCATCTCCTCGTAGATTTCGAGCGTCTCCGTCGCGACGGCCGACCACGGCCGCGGCTCGAACTCCGGCTCGCCCGGGAGCGCCAGCCCGCGGGTGATCCCCCCGGCGATGGAGCGCGAGTCGACATCCACCTCGATGAGGGCGTCCGTCGGCAGGATCTCGCCGACCCCGCTCTCCGTCGCGACGACGCGCGTCCCGACCATCAGCGCCTCTGTGATGGTGATACCGAACGGCTCGGAGAGCGACGGCGAGACGAAGAGGTCGGCGGCGGCGTAGTAGTCGCCGAGTTCGTCGTCGGCGACGTAGCCCGCGAAGACGACCTTGTCCCGAACGCCGAGCAGTTCGGCGAACCGCTCGAGTCGCGGCGTCAGGTGGCCCGTGCCGCCGACGACGAGAACGAGGTCCTCCTGCTGGAGGTGTTCGAGCGCGTAGAACAGGTAGTCGATCCCCTTCTGGTGGGTGTGGCGCCCGACGAACCAGAGCATCGGGTCGTCGTCGCCGACCCCGTGTCGGTCACGCACGTCGGCGCCCGTCCGGGTGGGCGTCGAGAACCCGTTGTACACCACGTCCGGGTCCGCGCCGTACTGCTCGCGCACCCGACCGGCGAGGAGGTTCGAGACGGCCGTCGAGCGGTCGGCGCGGCGGGCGAGGCGGCGTTCGGTCTCGACCTCGCGTTCCGGCGGGTCGACGTTGCGGTCGCTCGACAGCGAGTGGAAGGTGGTGAGCCACGGCACGTCGTTGGCGGCGGCCGCCTGCGATCCCGGGCCGTAGCCGAACCAGTCGTGGGTGTGGATCACGTCGGCGTCGGCGGCGGCGTCGACGAACGCGTCGGTCATCCGGTTGACCCGGGTCAGGATGTCGCCGCGGCCCGTCTCGACGGGGACGATCCCGTCGCGGTCGGGCGCGTGCTCGGCAGGAAGCACGAGGCTGACGCCGACGCCCTCGTCGCGGAGCCCCTCGAATATCTCGCCGACGTAGGTGTCCAGTCCACCGGTCACGTCCGGCGGGAACCCCCAGCCGAGCATCGCGACGTGCATGCCCCCTCGCTCGACGGCGCGGCACTTCACTCTCCGGGTCGTCCCGGCGCGGTACTTATCACGCCGCCGGGCCTGTACTCGTGCGACCGATGGTGCGAGGACACAACGAGGCCTGGGGCCTCCGATGAGCCGAACGCTGGTCGTGGCGGCAGCAGAGGAGACGACGGGCAAGCGGGCCGGGCTCTCGCCCGCGACCTGTGCGTCGCTCGACCTCGCGGCCGACGACGCGGTGCGTATCGACGGCGGCCGGGGGACCGCCGCGCTCGTCACGAGCCTCGACGCCGTCGACGACGACGAGATCGCCCTCGGGCCGACGGCGCGCCGGAACGCCGCCGTCGAGACCGGCGAGCGCGTCGAGGTCGCCGCGACGGCGCCCCGGACCGCCGAGACGGTCGTCCTCGCGCCCGTCCAGTCGCTCGCGCTCCGCGGCGGCGAGCGCGCGGTCCGCTCTGTCGCCGGGGAGTACCCGCTGGTCGCCGGCGACCGGGTCGTGGTCGACCTGTTCGACGGCGCGCTCACCCTCCCCCTCGTCGTCGTCCGCACCGAGCCCCGGGCGGTGGTCCGGATCGGGCCGGAGACGGACCTGACGCTCCGCGAGGCACCGGCAGCGGACGCCGCCGAACGGCGCGAGCGACTCCGGACGCTGACGCTCGACGACGTCGGCGGCCTCGACGACGCCGTCGGCCGGCTCCGCGGCCTCGTTGTCGAGCCGCTGGCAGGCCCGGACCCGTACGAGCGCTACGGCCGTCCGCCGACGACCGGTGTCGTCGTCGCCGGGCCGACGGGCGTCGGCAAGACCCGGGTCGTCCACGCGCTCGTCGGCGAGACCGGGGCCGCGTACGTGCCGCTCGACGGCGCGGCGCTCGCGGGACGGTCGGCCGACGACGCCGCGAGCCGGATCGACGACGCCGCCGACCGCGCGCGCCGGGAGTCTCCGGCGCTCGTCCACGTGACCGACCTCGACGCGCTCGCGCCCGCCGGCGCGGGCGGCGCCGACGGGCGGCGCGTCGCGGCGCTCGCGGCGCTGGTCGACGACCTCGGGCCAGACCCACGTATCGCGGTCGTGGGCGAGACGACCGACGCCGACGGCACCGCCGAGCAACTCCGTCGCGGCGGCCGACTGGAGTCGACCGTCACGCTCGACGTTCCGGGACCGGACGGCCGCGAGGCCGTCCTCCGCGTCCTCACCCGGGACCTGCCGCTCGCGGACGACGTAGAGGTCGAAGCGCTGGCCCGCCGGACCCACGGGTTCGTCGGCGCGGACCTCGCGACGCTGTGTCGCGAAGCGACCCGCCGCGCCGTCGCCCGCGACAGCGCCCCCGAGGCCGTGTGTGCCGCGGATATCGACGCGGCGCGCGAGGCCGTCGGCCCGAGCGCGATGCGAGGGTTCAGCGTCTCCGTGCCCGAGGTCAGTTACGACGACGTCGGAGGGCTGGACGAGGCAAAGCGCGAACTCGTCCGCGCCGTCGAGTGGCCGCTCTCGCACCCGGAGCTGTTCGAGTCGTTCGGGACGACACCGGCCCGTGGCATCCTGCTTCACGGCCCGCCCGGGACCGGCAAGACACTCCTCGCGCGGGCCGTCGCGAACGCGACCGACGCGAACTTCATCTCGGTGGCGGGCGCGGAACTGCTCGACAAGTTCGTCGGGGAGTCCGAGCGGGCGGTGCGCGAGGTGTTCCGCGCCGCGGCGCGGAACGCCCCCGCGGTGGTCTTTTTCGACGAGATCGACGCGGTCACGACCGTCCGCGGCGACGCCGACGACGACACCGGGTCGCGCGCGCCAGAGCGGGTCGTCTCCCAGCTGCTCGCCGAACTCGACGGCGTCGAGTCGCTCGAGGGCGTGACCGTGATCGGCGCGACGAACCGCCCGGACCGGATCGACCCTGCCTTGCTCCGGCCCGGGCGCCTAGAGCGGGTGGTCGGGGTGCCGATGCCGGACGCCGCGGCCCGCCGGGAGATTCTCGCGATCCACGCCGCGGACAAACCCGTCGCAGCAGAGGTCGACCTCGACGCCGTCGCGGACCGCCTCGAGGGGTACACCGGGAGCGACATCGAGGCGGTGGTGCGCGAGGCCGCACTGCTCGGGATCGAGCGCTGCCTCGACGACGGGACCGCCGAGGGGCAGATCACGGCCGCACAGTTCGAGCAGGCGGCCGAGGCCGTCGGGCGCTCTGTCGACCCGGAGCGTCGCGAGTACTACGAACGGGTCGGCGACCGGCTCTAGTCGCCGGTCAGCCGGAATATCAGGACGGCGATGCCGAACGCGGCGATCAGTTCGACGGCCGCGATCGACCAGAATGCAGTCTGGAACGTGAACCCCGCGGCGCGGAGCGCCGGCAGGCCGAACAGGGCGACGCTCGCCGCGACCGTGAGTACGACAATACCCGCGAGTACCCGCCGGTCGATCCGTGCGCCCTCCTTCTCCGGGTCGATCATGTGGTCGAGTTCCCCAAGAGTACGTCGTAGCCGGCCGGTTTCAGTCCTGTCATCTCGTGCGAGGGCGGTTGCTACCTCGGTCGGCCGGTCAAAAAAACGGAAACCGCGCCGCGAAGTCGTTCGTGGTCAGTCCGCGGGCTCGGCCGACGGCTCGGGTGCCTCCGACTCGCCGAGGATGGCGCGGCTCCGCAGCAGGATGAAGCCGAATCCGACCTTGGCGAGTACGTCGAGCACCATGAAGCCGAGCGTCTCCACGTACAGGCTGACGACGCCCGCGCCCTCGGTCCCGACGATCCAGAGGATCGGGTAGAGGGTCCAGAGCACGAGTACGAGGTTTCGAAGGGTCGTGAACGTCCCCCTGACGTCTTCGCTCATCTCCTGCACGCGCGCCGTGAGGACGCTGTACAGGAAGTAGAGCACGAGGATCATCGCGACGGTGCTGATGAACCACCAGACGTAGCGGAACGTCAGCACCTTCGACAGCGCGCCGACCAGTCCCGTGATGATCATGAACCCGTCGAGGATGATCAGGGCAGCCGTCTCCGTCCGACTCGCGTTCGCGAGGAGCGCGAGGTCCAACAGGAGCAGCGGCGTCGTGAACAGCCAGTCGGCGTATCGCGCCCAGTAGATGTCGAGGACCCGCCCGGAGGCGAGTTCGACTTCGGTCAGTCCGAAGCCGAAGAACATCGACAGGTACGCGGCCGTCGCGATTCCCGTGATCATCGTCGTGATCACGTAGAACTCCTGCTGCTGGGGATCGGACACGCCCCATCCGCGGGCGACGAAGTAGACCGTCCCGAGCAGCATCATCGCCGTCCCGAGCGCGAGCCAAATCGCCTCGGGTCGTTCTGAGATTATACCGCCTGCCTGCATTACCGTCTGGGCCATACCCCCAAGCATGCGAGTAGCAATTATGGATGGGATCTACTTAAAGATACTCCGATAGAGTCGGGGGGGAACGGGTCGAACCCTGCAGACGGGAGGCGAGTCCGGCGGTGTTATTTTTATGCGCGGCATCCGTAGCAGGGGTTATGCCAGACAGAGAGCAGACCGCAGAGGAAGAGCGGGAAGCAGACGTCGCAGTCGAGGACGACCGCGACGACGAGGTGGTCGTCGACGTCGACGCCGTGAGCGACGAGACGGCGCTGGCCGAACGAGTCGAATCGCAGGAGGAACGGATCGAGGAGCTGGAGGACCTCCTGCTCGACCTCTCCGTCCGCGTCGCCGACGACAAGGCGATGGGTGTCTGCCCCGACTGTCACGGCCCCGTCACGAAGATGGAACGATGGATCCGGCCCTCGACCATCGAGTGTCGGCGCTGCGACCGCGTGTTCCACACGTACTAGTGCGCGTCGTCGCGAACGCGGCGGTGAGCGTCGACGGCAAGCTGTCGACACGCGAGCGCCGCCAGGTCGCCATCAGCGGCCCCGCGGACTTCGACCGGGTCGATCGGCTCCGCGCGGCCGCCGACGCCGTCCTGGTCGGCGTCGGGACGGTCCTCGCGGACGACCCGTCGCTCACGCTCGACGAGGAGGACCGGCGGGTCCAGCGGCTGCGCGACGGCCGGTCCGGGAACCCCGCTCGGGCCGTCCTCGACTCACGGGCGCGGACTCCGCCCGACGCCCGCCTCCTCGACGACGAGGCGGCGACACACCTCGTCGTCGGCGAAGGGGCCCCTGCGGACCGCGTGTCGGCGCTCGAGTCGGCGGGCGCGACGGTCCACAGCGTCGAGACGGCCGACGGTCGGATCGACGTCGCGGCGGGGCTCTCGGCGCTGGGCGACGCGGGCATCGAGCGGCTGTTCGTCGAGGGCGGCGGCGAGGTGTTTTTCTCGCTGTTCGAGGCCGACCTGATCGACGAACTCACCGTCTACGTCGGGTCGGCGGTGATCGGCGGCCGGGACGCCCCGACGCTGGTCGACGGCGAGGGGTTCCTGGAGCCGCGAGAGCTGACACTCACGGGGGTCGAGCGGCTGGACGACGGGGTCGTCCTGTCGTACGAGCCCTGACGCCGGAGACGTTTTTGACCCCGGGGGTGTAGCCGGTGATATGATCTCGCTCGACGACGCCGTGACCGCCCGACTGGAGTCACACGGCGCGCGCTTCGAGGTGCTGGTCGACCCGGACGCCGCCCTCGCCATCCGACGCGACGAGTTCGACGACGACCTGGAGGACGTCATCGCCGCCGAAGACGTGTTCGAGGACGCCTCGCGGGGCGACCGGCCGGCCGAGAGCGACCTGGAGGAGGTGTTCGGCACGACGGACCCGCTGGCGATCATCCCCGAGGTGATCAGGCGCGGCGAGATCCAGATCACCGCCGAACAGCGCCGCGAGATGCAGGAGCGAAAGCGGCGACGGCTCGTCGACATCATCGCCCGCAACGCGATCAACCCGCAGCAGAACGACGCCCCCCACCCTCCGGACCGGATCGACCGGGCGCTGGAGGAGGCCGGGGTCACCGTCGACCCGATGGAACCGGCCGAGTCACAGGTCGACGACGCCCTCGACGCCCTGCGGCCGGTGATCCCCATCAGCTTCGCCGAGGTGACGATGGCGGTGCGCCTGCCGGCCGAGTACGCGGGGAAGGCACAGGCGCGGGTACGGGAGTTCGGCGACCTGGAGCGAGAAGAGTGGCAGCCAGACGGCTCGTGGGTCGGGGTGACCACGTTCCCCGCGGGAATGCAAAACGAGTTCTACGACCTGGTGAACGAGGAGACCAGCGGCGAGGCGGAGACGCGGGTCGTCAAAGACGAGGACGACATCAACGTCCGCTGAGTCGGACGCGCTCGCCCGGCGCCGTCTCGTCGGCCGTGACGGTCGGCGGGTCGTCCGTGTCGACGACCCGTCTGGCTCCGATCCGCTGGTTGCCTGCCGCGTCCGTCTCGACGACGTGTTCGACTGTCGTGGAAGTGCGTCGCATGGGATCGTGTGTGTGGTTACCACACATAAACTTTCGCGCGGGCGTCAGACGGACGTCTGTCGTCTCGGCAGACGAGCGAGGCGGGTGGAGGTCAGTCCCCGAGATACGTCACCCTTTGCGGAAGCCGAGCAGGAACCCGCCGGTGAAGCCGGCAGAGATAGAGAGCGTCGAGAGGATCGTCATCACCCACGACGGAGGGGTCCCGCTCGTGGCGGCGGTCGCGGTGTCGAACAGCCCCGCGGTGAGGCGCGACCAGTCGACGGTGAGTATCTCGCGGGACTCGAGGAACTTGAACAGCGCAAGCTCCAGCCCGACGATCAGGGCGACGACCTTGGCGACCTTCTTCGCCGTGAACCCGATGAGCCCCCCGATGACGGCCCCACCCCCGAACTCCAGGCCGAGCTGTTGTGGGTTTATATCGACCATCGTCTGACCGTGGACGGTCGGCGCGTAAGGCCTTTGTGGGCCCGTCAGACGCCCGTGACCTCGACGCACGCCGCCCGACCCGCTCTCCGTGGCCGCGACCCGGAAGGAGCCGACAGCCGTGTCACACGACTTATTCCGCTGACGGCCGTCGAGTACGTATGAACTGTCGTCCGATGACCGACGCCAGTCGGCACCGTCCCGCGGCGGGGAGCGCAGCCGGCACCGGCCGCCGCGGAGGCCGTCCGTGAGCGTCGGCGAGCGCCTCGGCAGCCTGTTCAAGGGACAGTCGGAGCTGAACCTGACCGACGGGTCGATCCCGAAGTCGCTGTTTTTTCTCTCTCTGCCGATCGTCATCACCAATCTCCTCCAGGTCGGCTACAACCTCGCGGACACGTTCTGGCTCGGCCAGTACAGCACCGAGGCCCTCGCCGCGATCAGCCTCGGGTTCCCGCTGGTCTACCTGTTCATCTCGCTCGGACTGGGGTTCACGGTCGCAGGGAGTGTCCTCGTTGCTCAACACACCGGGGCGAACGACCCCGACCAGGCCGAGTACGCCGCCTCGCAGACGGTAAGCTTCACGCTCCTGGCCGGCGCAGGCATCGGCGGGCTGGGCTTCGTGTTCGTCTCGGACCTGCTCCGGGTGTTCGGCGCGACCCCGACCGTACTCGGGCTCGCGACGGCGTATATGGAGGTGATCAGTCTCGGCCTGCCGTTCCTGTTCGGCTTTCTCGTCTTCATCGCCCTGATGCGGGGCGCCGGCGACACGGTGACGCCGATGCTGGTGATGCTCGGCACGGTCGTACTCAACGTCGCTCTCGACCCGCTGCTCATCTTCGGCGTCGGCCCGCTGCCGCCGATGGGCGTCGAGGGGGCGGCGATCGCGACGGTCTTCTCCCGCGGCTCGGCGATGCTCGTCGGCGTCGGACTGATGCTCCGTGGCGCCCACGGCATCCGGATCCACCCGCGACAGATGGTGCCGGACCTCGCGTACAGCCGCACGCTCGTTCGGATCGGCGTCCCGGCGTCGGTCGAGAACACCGGCCGGGCGATCTCGATCAACGCCGTCCTGCTCATCGTCACGCTGTTCTCGACGCCCGTCGTCGCGGCGTTCGGCGTCGGCATCCGTGTGTTCTCGATGATATTCATGCCCGCCATCGCGATCGACCGCGGCGTCGAGACGATGACCGGTCAGAACATCGGCGCGGGACGCGCGGACCGCGTCGTCGCGACCAACCGGTTCGCCGCGGCGGCGTCGTTTCTGATCCTGTCGGCGCTCGGCGTCCTGACGTTCGTGTTCGCCCCGGAGATCATCCGGGTGTTCGACGACTCGCCGGCGGTCGTCGCCGAGGGCGCGACGTTTCTCCGGTGGATCGCACCGACCTTCGGGTTCGTCGGGATACTCCGGGCGTACAGCGGCGGGTTCCGGGGTGCCGGCAAGACCCTGACGGCCGCCATCATCGCGGTCGTGCTGTTCGGGTTCGTCCGGCTGCCGATCGCCTACGTCGCCTCCCAGGGGCTCGTCCCCCTCGACATCTGGCTGTTCGACAGTCCGACGCCGTCCGGAATCTGGCTCGCGTTCCCCGTCTCGGGCATCGTCGCGGCCGTCGTCGCGGCCGGCTGGTTCGAACTGGGCAACTGGCGCGGGATGGAACTGACCGGGTCGCCGCCCGAGAGCGACTCCGACGACGCGGACGAGGACGACCCTGTCGGGGGCGCCACGCCCGCCGACGGGGTGGGCGACGACGACTCGAATCCCGGGCCGACGACCGAGAGCTGACCGCACCGGTCGGCGCGGCCGGATCCGGCGGTGTCACGGTGTCGACCGTCGCGCGCTCGGACGGCGACCAGCGCGCACTGCTCCGTCCCGGCCCTCCTCTGAGGGGGTGGTGACGTCTGCGGTGGTGGCGTCGCTCGCGGTCTCTCGCCCGCGTCGGGGACGAACCAGCGTGGTCGGCGACGACGAGAGCCCGACTCCGCCGGGGTGACCCGCTCGTCGACGCCGGTCGTCGTGGTCACCACCGCGCGATACGGTACGGTGGGCGTCCGCGCTGTACCGCTGTGCGCCCGCGCCCGGCGGGGTCGGCCGGACCCGGACGAGCGCAACGCCTATCAGAGCGTCACTCGTGGTTCAGGTCGGTACGCGGCCGACGGCCCCTGCCGGAACCACACCAGCGCCGCCATGTCTATCACAACGAGGCTCCGCCTGCGACACGACCGCCTCGCGCTCGTTCCGACGCTCCAGGCCCTCGACGGCGTCGAAATCAGCGTCATCACGCAGGGGCTCACCGACCCGGGACGGGCGTCGTTTCCATTCTTCGTCGGGTACGACGACCGGGCGCGACTGGAGGAGGCGTTCGACGGGGACGAGACGGTCGAGAGCTACGAACTCGTCGACTGGACCGACGGACGGGGGATCTACTACGTCGAGTACGCGCCGGACGCGGTACTCATCAGCACCGTCGTCGCGGACGTGAACGGCGTCGTCGTCAGCATGGAGTCGGAGGGAGAGCGCTGGGCCGCGCGGCTGGTACTCCCCGACCGCGCGGCGCTCACGGCTGTCTGGGAGTACGCCGCCGAACACGACATCGACCTCGAGATTGCCGAGGTCTACGGGAACGAGGGCGTGACCGGCGAACGGTCGTACGGCCTGACCGACGAGCAGCGGGAGGCCCTGTTGCTCGCCTACGAGCGGGGCTACTTCGCAGAGCCACGGGAGACCGACCTCGGGGGGATCGCCGACGAGATGGGGCTGTCCTCGACGGCGATGAGCGGGCGCATGCGCCGTGGCATCCGGAATCTGATCGCCGCGACGTTCGGGAGCGACCGCGGTCAGGATCGAGACGGCGAGTCGTGAGCCGTCGCGTCAGTTCGTGTCGTCGGCCCGGGTGACCGGTCGCAGCGAGGTGACGTCACGGTCGTAGCCGAGCCAGCGGCTCAGGACGACTGCGACGAGAATGAGGTAGACCGGAAAGAGCACGAGCAGTGCGTAGCCGGTCATCGCGAGGCCGATTGACCCGGTCCAGTAGAGCAGGCCGATGACAGCGAGTCCCGCAACTCCCCCGACGTAGATGCCGAGGCGGAACGCCTGCGCCGCCGCCGGGCCGGGTTCGAAACGTATCGTGTCCACACGCGCGCTACGAGCCGCGAACGTATAAATAAATCGAGACGGGGGGCCGTCGGGGTTATCTCCGGGCACGACGAACGGCGAGTGATGCGCGTCGTACTGGTCGCCGCCGTCGCCGCGAACGGCGTCATCGGCGCCGACGGCGAGACGCCCTGGCACCTCCCTGCCGACCTCGCACATTTCCGGCGGACGACCGTCGGTCACCCCGTCGTGATGGGACGCCGGACGCACGAGAGCGTCCGTCGGCAGGTCGGCGGACCGCTTCCCGACCGGACGAACGTGGTGCTGACGAGTCGCCCCGACGCCCTCCCGGACGACGTAGTCGCCGTCTCCTCCGTCGAGGCGGCGCTCGCGGCGGCCGCGGAGACGGGGGCCGAGACGACGTACGTCGTCGGCGGCGGCTCCGTCTACGAACAGTTCCTGCCGCACGCGGACGGGATGGTACTCAGCGAACTGCGCCGCGCCGTCGAGGGCGACACGTGGTTTCCGGGCGTCGACCCGGACCGCTGGCGCGTGACCGACCGCGAGACGTACTCTGCGTTCGACGTTGTCACGTACAGCCGCGACGAGGAATAAATGCCGTGAGACGTGAACGTCGGCTTTTATCCTGATCTGCGTGGAACGACAATGAGAATGCCCGAGAACACGGAACATCCCAACCACCCGAGCGTCGACCAGTCAGACCGGACGGTCCCGCGAAACCTGCGACAGACCGGCGACCCCGACATCGAGATGCTGGTCTCGACGCGCGTACGGAAGTCGCCGTTCTTCCACAAGTCGTTCAACGAGGAAGGAGCGTGGCGCTGCACCGTCTACAACCGGCTCTATCACCCGCGTGGCCTCGTCGAACCCGAAGACGGCGGCGCGATGGCCGAGTACGAGGCGCTGACCGAGACCGTCACGCTGTGGGACGTCGCCGTCGAGCGCCAGATCCGCGTGAAGGGCCCGGACGCGGAGGCGCTGACCAACCACGTCGTCACGCGAGACGTGAGCACGATGGACGCGATGGACGGCAAGTACGTCATCCTCTGTAACGAGGACGGCGGCGTGCTGAACGACCCGGTCCTCCTCCGCCCCGAGGAGGACGAGTTCTGGTTCTCCATCTCGGACTCGACGCTGATGCAGTGGCTCCAGGGCGTCAACGTCGGGATGGAGTTCGACGTCGAGATCGACGAGATCGACGTCGCGCCGATGCAGATCCAGGGACCGCTCGCCGAGGACGTCATGGTCGACGTCGTCGGCGACGAGGTCAGCGACGTGCCGTACTACGGCCTGATGGAGGCCGAGGTGAACGGCGTCGACGTCCTGATCAGCCAGACCGGCTTCTCGGGCGAGAAGGGCTACGAGATCTACGTCGAGGAGGCCTCGAAGTACGCCGAGCGCGTCTGGGACCCGGTGATGGCCTCGGTGAAAGACCACGGCGGGATGCAGATCGCGCCGGGACACCACCGTCGGATCGCCGCGGGGATCATGTCGTGGGGGCAGGACCTCGACCACGAAACCTCGCCGTTCCAGGTCAACCTCGGCTACCAGGTCCCCGACGACAAGGAGGTCGACTACGTCGGGAAGGAGGCCCTAGAGGAGCAGAAGGCACAGATCGAGAACGGCAACTACCCGTTCACCCACAAGCTGGTCGGAATGAAGCTCGCGGGCGAGCCGATCCGCGACTACGCGCCCGACTTCTGGCTCGTCTCCGACCCCGAGACCGGCGAGGAGTGTGGCTACCTCACGTCGCCGTGGTGGAACCCCGACCTCGGGACGAACATCGCGATGGGCTTCGTCCCGGCCGAGAAGATCGAGGCGGTCACGGACACGCCGCTCAACGACGAGATCTACGACGAGGACCTGGACCTGGAGTTCGAGGTCCATCTCCCCGACGAGTACGCCGAAGAGCCCGGCGAACCGGTGTTCGCGACGACAGCGAAGGTGCCGTTCAAAGAGTCTGTCAACCCGAGCGCCCGCGAGCAGGCGAAGCTCAACGCGCGCAAGGAAGCCGAACAGAACGACTAGCGGGCCTGGAGCGCGTTCTCTCCCGGACGTGCGCGAGCGACGGGCGACGGCTGGGGGCTCCCGGCGTGCCCGAGGGCAGTCGAGCGCCGCCCGCGACGCCTCAGATACGGAGGTGAGCGGGCGGGTCGATGGCCTCTAACTGTTCGAGCACGCCGAGTCGGTCCTCTTCGACCCAGATTTCGGCGATCTGGCCGTCGTCAACGCGGTACATCGCTATGCCGGACCACTCGACAGTCTGAGCGGTCGGCTCGACGTCGTGGTACTGGTCGCTCTGCGTGCCGGCCGCGCGGTACCGGACCGCGACGGTGTCGCCCTCGGCGACTGTCGTCTCGGTGCGGCCCTCGTAGTCCGGGAACACCTCGAAGTACGACCGCAGGAAACTGACGATCTCTTCGGGACCGTCGAGCGTCTCGTGGACGCCGTGTTCGACGGCGTCGGGCGCGAGGTGGTCGGTCAGCGCCTCCCAGTCCCGGTCGTTGAACGCGCGCAGGTAGCGCCGGACCAGTTCGGTGTTGTCCTCGGTGGTCGACATGGTCGTGGTCCGCACCGGCAACGGTCGCGCGCCAGCGTGTTAACAGTTCCCACCCCGTCCGTCCGGTCGCACAGGACCGTCACCCGGTCGTCGGAGCGGGCGGCGCCGCGCTCGTGGACGACGTGGACGACCCCGTCACCGTGGATGTTCCGGACGCCGTGTCTGTCGAGCGACCGCTCGGCCTCGCTCGCCTTCGCGCCGACGGACGTGTCCGGAGAGCGGTCGGCCTCGTCGCCGCGGACGGCCGGGCCACAGCCCTCCACGGCGGCGGCTGGACGTCGAGAGAGGAGAGTGTCGAGGAGCCGCGAGTCAGTCCTCGAGCCGGCTCAGCCGCCACGACTCGGTGTCGGGCGTCTGGTTGAACGTGTAGATGTGGACGCCACGGATGCGGTAGTGGTCGTCGCCGACGTACGGCGCGAGCCCGTCGATCAGGTCGTCCGGCTCGTACTTCCCCCGCGAGGAGATGGCCTGTCGGACGAAATCGACGAGACCAGTCGTCTTCTGGAGGAACTTGACCGATTCGCCGACGCCGACTTTGCGGGAGATCTTGATCAGCTTCGGGTAGTTCATCACGCCGGGGATTCCGACCTCGACCGGCAGGTCGACTCCGCGCTCGCGAACCGTGTCGATCCACTCGGCGACCGTCTCCGGGTCGTAACAGATCTGTGTGACGATGTAGGTCGCGTACGGCTTTTTTTTCGCCATCGCGTCCGCGAGTTCCTCGTCCGAGAGAAACTCGTGGCCCTCGGGGTAGCCGGTGATCCCGACCTCGTCGAACTCGTAGTCGGTCTCGTCGAGCGCGGCGAGCAGTTCGTACGCGGACGTGAACTCGCCGGCCGGCTCCTCGCGGTCGCCGCCGGGGACGAAGATGTCTGTGATCCCCGCGTCGGTGAGACGGCGGGCGATCTCCTCGAGCTGGTCGCGGTCCTCGACGTAGCGCGCGGCGACGTGAGGGACCACGTCGTAGCCCCACTCCGCGGCCTGCTCGCTGCGCTCGACGGTCGCGTCGATGCCGAGTTGTGGCGAGCAGGTGACGGCGATGGTCGCGCCGTCCGGGAGGTGGGTGACCTCGTCGACGAAACTCTCGAACGGCATCAGTTCGAACCGCGCGCCGGAGAGAAGCGTCTCGACGCCGTCGGGGTCGCCGGTCGTTCGGGTCGTGAGTGACATTTAGTAACTTGTGGGCGTGTGGCTATTTTTCTCTGTGGGTGCCGTTGGTAGCGTCTTTAACCGTCGGCAGGGTAGGCGCTCCCGGACGCACACTGACGGATCCGTGCGGCGACCTCTTCCGGGGAGGCCCGGCGGTCCGGCGCGGCGTCGATACGGGAGGTGACGAGGTCGAGCAGGTCGAGTCGCCGGAGCAGGTCGCGAGTCCGGTCCTGGTCGAGACCGATCCGGCGGCCGACCTCGTAGCTCGTCCGGGCGTCGACGACGGCGTCCGCGACGGCCCCGACCGTCAGGTCGTCGGGGACGTCGGCGTCGTCCACCGGCAGGTCGTCGGGCACGTCGACGTCCTCGGCCGGGGCGTCCGCCTGGTCCGTGGCGTACGAGTCCGGGTCGTGGATGCCGGCCTCGATCGTGTACCGGCGGACCGTCTCGGCGGAGACGTCCGTCTCGAACAGGCGGGCCATCGCCGCGAAGGTGTCACACTGCTCGTACAGCCGCCGGAGATACGCGGTGTCCTCGAACGGCGGCACCGACTCGTCGCGGACCGCCGCGACCGTCTCGGCTTCGTCGGCCGGTCTGTCGTCTCTGTCGCCCGACCCGTCCGTGACCGTCTCGGCCGCGTCCTCGGCTTCGTCGGCCGGTCTGTCGTCTCTGTCGCCCGACCCGTCCGTGACCGTCTCGGCCGGGGATGCGGACTCCGGCACCGACTCGGCCGGGTCGACCACGAGGACGACCGCCGCGACGATACCCTCGTCTGCGACGCGAACCGAGTCCACGGTCGCCGACACGACGCCGGGTCGCGACGCGGGGCGACACAACTGGTCGCCCGCCGAGAACTCGACCCGAACGTCGCCGGTCTGGGTCACGACGGCCGACTCGGCGGCGAATCCGTCGGCGGCGAGAGGGGCAGCGACCTCGACCGTCGCGCGTAGGTCACCCTCGTCCGCGTCGACGGTCGTCGCGTCGACGGTCTCGACGGGCAGTCCCCGGGACTCGTACCCGTCGATGACCGCCGAGAGCACGTCGAAGGAGGTCTGTAGCTCCATAACGCTACCTGGTAGTGATACGTTATGGATCATAAACCTCCGTGAGTAACCGTGAACATCTATAAGAGGGCGGGGACTCAGACCGGCGTCGCGACGCCCGCGAGCCGTTCGCCGGCCATCACGAGCCCGCCTCGCGTCAGCGAGTAGACGACGCCGCCCGCCGCCGCGGCCACCGACTGTCTGGCCGCGAAACTCGTCGGACAGTAGACGGTCCCGAGCGGCTCTCCCGCCTCGACGGCCTCGCCGACGGCGAGCTCTGGCGCGGGTTCGAACAGCCCGGACTCCTCGGCGCGCGTGTGCTCGGCGTCGTCACGGAGGAGCGTCGGCGCGGGGCCGTCCGGTGCCGGGGCGTCCAGCACGTCGAGCGCCCGGAGGACGTTCCGGACTCCCCGAGCACCCGTCTCTGCGGCCGCACGATCGACCGAGCGGCTGTTCGCGAGCTCTGCCGTCACCGCCGCGATCCCGGCCGACGCGGCGGCCGCCCGGAGCGTCGAGCCGCCGTTCCCGTCCGTGTCGTCGCGGTCCTCGTCGGCGAGGACGTAGTCGGTCCCGAACGTCGTCGCGAGCCGTCGGGCCTCGTCGTCGCCCGCGAGGTACCGGGCGTGTTCGAGCATATCCGGCGTCCCCGTGTGGAGGTCGACCACCGCGTCGGCCGGCGCGACGAGTTCCCAGAGCCGGGCCGCGATCCGCTGTCCGAGGCTCCCCGACGGGTCGCCCGGCCACACGCGATTGAGGTTCGGGTGGCGGGCGTCGTACGCCTGTGGCGTCAGATAGGTGCGGTGGTCGAGCGCCAGCGGGTTCGCCACGGGGACGACGACGACGGTCCCGGCGAGGTCGGCCGAACACAGGTCGTCGTGGAGACGCCGCAGCGCCGCCGGGCCGTTGAGTTCGATGCCGTGCTGGGCGGCCTGGACGTAGACTGTCGGACCGGGGCCACCCTCGTAGCGGTGGACCGTCACCTCGACCGGGCCGGAGGGGAGGCGACCGACCCGGTAGTCGGTCGTCGCGTGTGTCGCCATCTGAACGGGTCCTGGCGGGGTAGCGTTGTAAAAGCCCACAGACGGGCGAACACGACCTATCCGATCGCCGAGGTGACGAGCGTGACCGGGCGGCGGCGATAGGTATTACTTCGGCGCCCGGTCAGGTGAGTCAGTACATGGAGACAACCGAGAGTCCGCCGGCAGAAGCCGGAACCGTCGTCGTCGGGGCCGGCATCGTCGGCTGTAACGTCGCGTACCAGCTGACGGAACTCGGCCGCGACGACGTCGTCGTCGTCGACCAGGGGCCGATGCCGACGACGGGTGGTTCGTCCACCCACGCGCCCGGCATCATGTTCCAGACCGCCGAGCCGAAGGTGCTGACGCAGTTCGCGAACTACAGCCGCGAGCTCTACTCCGACCTGGAAGGCGCAGACGGACAGCAGGCGTACAACGAGGTGGGTGGAATCGAGGTGGCCCGCACGGAGGAGCGCATGGACTTCCTCCAGCGCCGCGTCGAGTGGGCCCACGCGTGGGGGATCGAGGACCCACAGCTCCTCTCGCCCGAGACGGTGACCGAACACCTCCCGCTCCTCGACTCCGACCGGATCCTCGGGGGCTACTACTCGCCCACCGACGGACAGGTGTCGGGCGTGGTCGCCTGCGACGCACTGGCTCGTGAGGCGATGGCCCGGGGCGCGCAGTTCGTCCCGCACACCCGGACCGAGGACGTCGAGACCTCGGGGGGCTCCGTCGAGGCCGTCGTCACCGAGAACGGGACGATCGAGTGCGACGAAGTCGTCGTCGCGACCAACATCTGGGCGCGACAGCTCGGCGAGAAACTCGGCGTCCACCTGCCGGTCGCGCCCGTCGAGCACCAGTACACGATGACGGAGTCGCTCGACGAACTGGCCGAGAGCGCCGTCGACGTCACCGACCACCCGCTGTTCGAGAACTACGAGAACGTCTCCGGCGAGAAGGCAAAGCGCCTCCTGATCGGTCCCGACCGCCCGATCCTGCGCGACCAGGACAACGCGATGTACTACCGGACACACGGCGACTCGTACGGTATCGGCTCGTACAACCACGAGCCGATCGTGCCGGACCCGCAGGACCTCGGGCGGAACGACCCGGACGGCGAGCAGGGGTCGGTCCACGAGTTCACGGAGTACCACCTGAACACCCCGACCCACCCGGACCGACCGGACAAGTCCGCGCGGCAGGCGAGCGACGAACTCCTCCCGGCGACGGCGGGCAAAGAGTTAGAACACAAGTACAACGGGATGTTCGCGGAGTCCCCGAACGGCCTCCCGGTGATGGGGCCGGTCCAGGAGTACGACGGGCTCTGGACCGCCGCGGCGATCTGGGTCACCCACGCCGGCGGCGCGGGCAAGGCGCTCGCCGAGTGGATGGTGAACGGGAGCCCGCGTCTCGACGACGGGCCCATCGACCTCGGACACTGCGACGTCAACCGGTTCGACGACCACGAGGGGAGCTGGGAGTTCACCCGCGACATCGGCGGCGAGGAGTACCGCATCGTCTACAACGTGATGCACCCGAAGTGGGTGTGGACGGACAAGCAGCGCGACATTCGCCGGACGCCGATCTACCACAGCCACCTCGAGGCCGGCGGCGAGATGTGGGCCGAGGCCGGCTGGGAGGCGCCACAGTGGTTCGACTCCAACGCCGACCTGCTCGCGCAGTACGGCGACCAGATCCCCGAGCGCGACGAGTGGAGCGGCACGTACTGGTCGCCGATCGAAGGCGCCGAGGCGCTCCACGTCCGGAACGCCGTCGGCCTCCACGACATGACGCCGTTCAACAAGATGGAGGTGGTCGGCCCCGAGGCGGGCGCGTTCGTCCAGCGGCTCTGTACGAACGACATGGACATCGACGTGGACGAGGTGAAGTACACGCTGATGTGCAACGAGGCCGGCGGCGTCCGCGCGGACATCACGGTCACGCGCACCGGCGAGGACCGGTACCTCCTCCTGACTACCGGGCGCGAGGTCGGAAACAACCACGTCGCGTGGGTCCGCGATCAGGCGCCCGACGGGGTCGTGGTCAACGACGTGACCAGCAGCCTGGCTGCGATGGTCTGTACCGGCCCGGACGCCCGGAACACCCTCTCGAAGGTGGTCGACACGGACCTCTCGGACGACGCCTTCCCCTTCTTCACGAGCGAGGAGACGTTCGTGCGGAACGTCCCCGTCCGGGCGCTCCGTGTCTCGTACGCCGGCGAACTCGGCTGGGAGCTGTACACCCCCTCGGAGTACGGCGAGCAGCTGTGGGAACACGTCATGGCGGCCGGCGAGGAGTACGACATCCGGCCGTACGGCAACGGCGCGCTGAACGCTCTCCGCATCGAGAAGGGGTTCCGGCTGTGGGGCGCGGACCTCCACACCGAACACACGCCCTACGAGGCGGGCCTCGGGTGGGCGGTCGACCTCGACACCGACTTCGTCGGGAAAGACGCGGTCGCGGCGCAGGCCGACGGCGGGACCCGTCGCCACCAGGTCGCGTGTCTGACGCTCGACGACGGGGACGAGACGATCCTGCCCCACCGCCCCGTCCTCGACGGCGACGAGACGCTCGGCTACGTCCACAGCGCGGAGTACGGCTACAGCGTCGGGCGTTGCGTCGCCTACACCTACCTCCCGCCCGAGTACGCCACGCCGGGGACCGAGGTGGAGGTACTCTACGAGGGCGACCGGTACGCGGCGACGGTGCGCGAGGAGCCGCTCCTCTAGCCCCGGGGCGCCGTCGCTCGCACGACGTATCGGCTCGCTGTTAGGCTGTGTCCGGATCGGCCGACTCGCAGCCGGACACACCCCTCACCGGTGGTTTTACTTCCGTGTCACGGCTCCGTATAAAGACATGAGTGAGACGGACCTCCCGGCGCGGGCGGGGACAGTCGTCGTCGGCGCGGGCGCGGTGGGGTGCAGCGTCGCCTACCACCTGACCGAACTCGGCGCCGAGGACGTGGTCGTCGTCGACCAGGGACCGCTCCCGGTGACGGGCGGGTCCTCGGTCCACGCGCCGGGGATCATGTTCCAGACGTCGCCGTCGAAGGTACAGACAAAGACCGCCCACTACACGAGTCGGCTCCTCTCCGACGCGGGCGTCTACGACGAGGTAGGCGGGATCGAGGTGGCCCGGAGCCAGAAGCGTATGGACTTCCTCCAGCGCCGCGTCGAGTGGGCGACCTCGTACGGACTGCCGGACCCGCGGCTCCTCTCGCCCGACGAGGTGACCGACTACATCCCCCTCGTCGACGAGGACGAGATCCTCGGGGGCTACTACTCGCCCACCGACGGCCGGGTCGACGGTATCGCCGCGCTCCAGTGGTATATGGCGGAGTCGACGGCCGACTTCCACGGCGGCGTCGAGGTGACGGATATCGACACGACGGGCGGCGAGGCGTCGGGAGTCGAGACCGACCGGGGCCGGATCGACTGCGACCGGGTCGTGATGGCGACGAACAACTGGGGCTACCAGACCGGGCAACTGGCGGGCGTCGACCTCCCTATCGCGCCCGTCGAGCACCAGTACGTCGTCACAGAGCCGCTCGACGAACTGGCCGGCGCCGGGTCGAGCGTCGGTGAAAACACCGAGGGTCTGGAGGTGCCCGGCAACCGCGACATCCAGGAGTACATGAGCGAGGGACCGGGGCTCCCGGTCGGCCGCGACCAGGACAACTCGCTCTACTTCCGAACCCACGGGAACGCCCTCGGGATGGGGTCGTACAACCACGAGACGCTCTCGGTCGACCCGAGGGCGATGGGGACAAACGACGAGGACCGGCAGGCGTCGGTCCGGGGGTTCACCGACCGCCACTGGACGACGCCGACCCACCCGAACCGCGAGAAGTCGGCGAAGCAGGCGTTCGACGAACTGCTGCCCGCGAGCGCCGAGGCCGAGTACGCCGCGACCGAGAACGGCATCTTCGTGTTCACCCCCGACGGGATGCCCGCGGTCGGCGAGACGAACGCCGTGGACGACCTCTGGTCGGCGCTCGCCATCTGGTGGACCCACTCCGGGGGCTACGGCAAGATTCTCGCCGAGTGGATGGAGAACGGCGTCCCGCGGCTCCCGTCGGGGACCGTCGACACGGGCGGGATCCACGTCCGACGGTTCGAGCCCCACGCCGGCGAGCCGGACTACTTCGTCGACCGCGGCGCGAAGCGCTACGAACAGGTGTACAGCATCGTCGAGCCGCGCTGGCAGCCCGACGACCACCGCGGGCTCCGGACCAGTCCGTTCCACGAACACCAGGCCGACCTCGGCGCGGAGTTCTACCAGGGCGGCGGCTGGGAGACCCCGCAGTGGTACGAACACAACGCCGACCTCGTCGCGGAGTACGAGGACCAGATTCCGGAGCAGGACGGCTGGGAGTCGATCAACCGCTCGCCGATCACGGGCGCCGAACATCTCCACACCCGCGAGCAGGTGTCGATGTTCGACATGTCCTCCTTTTCCTCCATCGAGGTGTCGGGCGAGGGCGCGACCGCGTTTCTCCAGCGGGTCTGTACGAACGACGTCGACGTCGAACCCGGTCGGGTGCGGTACTCGCTCCTCCTGAACGAGGGCGGCGGGATCCTCGCCGACGTGACGGTCGTCCGCCTCGGCCCGGAGGAGTACGTCGTGACCACCGGCGGCGGGAACTCGCCGGGGATCCACGGCGGCTGGCTCGAGGACCACGCGCCGCCGACCGTCGGCGTCGACGTGCAGGAGGGCGGGCGCTCGACGATCGGGCTGTGGGGTCCGAACGCCCGGCTGTTGCTCCAGCGACTCACCGACGCCGACGTGACGAACGACGGGTTCCCGTATTTCCGGGCGCGACAGATCTACGTCGGCGACGTGCCCGTCCTCGCGCTCCGGGTGTCGTACGTCGGCGAACTCGGCTGGGAGCTGTGGACGCCGGTCGAGTACGGCCGGCGGCTCTGGGAGACCCTCTGGGAGGCGGGCCAGGACCTCGGCGTGCGGCCGATGGGCGGCGGCGCGCTGGAGTCGATGCGCCTGGAGAAGGGCTACCGGCTCTGGGGGACAGACATCGACACGGACGCGAACCCGTTCGAGGCCGGTCTGGGCTTCGCCGTCGACATGGACACCGACTTCGTCGGGAGAGACGCGCTGGAGACGGCGCGGGCGAGGGGGATCGAGAGCCGCATCACGCCGCTGACGCTCGACGACTCCATGGACATCCTCTCGACGGGCCGGCCCATCCTCGTCGACGGCGAGGCAGTCGGCTACGTCCAGGCGGCGGACTTCGGCTACTCGATCGGCGAGTCGATCGCCTACACCTACGTCCCGAGCGAGTACGCCGAGGCCGGCACCTCGGTCGAGGTGCTGTGCGAGGGCGAGCGGTACGACGCCACGGTGCGCGACGAGCCGCTGTTCGACCCGGGACGGGAGAAAATCGTCAGATGAGCCGACAGAGGCGCGACCTGGAGCAATGACCGACGAGAGCCTCCCCGTCGACTACGCAGACATCGAACGGGCCCGCGAACGGCTCGTAGAGGAGGTGGCGAAGCCGACGCCGGTCGAGCAGAGCACGTCGCTCGGCGAACGGGTCGACGCCGAGGTGTATCTCAAGCTAGAGCATCTCCAGTGGACGGGCTCGTTCAAGACGCGGGGCGCGTACAACAAGATCGTACAGGACGTCGAGCGCGGCGTCGACGAGTTCGTCGCCGCGAGCGCGGGCAACCACGCGCAGGGTGTCGCCTTCGCCGCGACGACCTGTGGGGCGTCCGCGACGGTGTTCATGCCGGAGAACGCGCCGCAGGCGAAGGTCGACGCGACGCGGGGTTACGGTGGGTCGGTCGAACTCGTCGACGGGGACTTCCAGGAGACGCTCTCACACGCCCAGTCGGCCGCAGAGGAGCGCGGCGCCGAGTTCGTCCACGCCTACGACGACACCGACATCATCGCCGGACAGGGGACGCTCGGGATCGAGATGTACCACGACGCCTCCGGCGTGGACACCGTGGTCGTGCCGATCGGCGGCGGCGGGCTGGTGAGCGGGGTCTCGACGGCGATCAAACACCTCTCGCCGGAGACACGGGTGATCGGAGTCCAGGCGACCGGGGCAGAGACGGTCCACGAGAGCCTCGACAAGGGGTTTCCGGTGACGCTCGACGACGTCGACACGATCGCAGACGGGATCGCGACCGGCGGCATCTCCGAGACCACCTTCCAGATCATCCAGGAGAACGTCGACGAGGTCGTCACCGTCTCGGACACGGAGATCGCGACCGCGATCCTCTTTCTGATGGAGCGGGCGAAACAGGTGGTAGAGGGGGCGGCCGCCGCGTCGGTGGCCGCGATCCTCCGGGACGACGTGGACGTGTCGGGCGAGACGGTGATGCCGCTGCTCTGTGGCGGGAACCTCGACATGACCCAGCTCCAGACGGTACTGGTCCACGCGCTGACGCGTCGCCAGAAGATCCTGCGGCTCAGGGTCCGGATCGACGACCGGCCCGGGAAGATGCACCACATCTCGGGGATCATCGCCGAGAAGGGCGCGAACATCCACGACGTGCGCCACGACCGGTCGGTCGACGACCTCGATATCGGGCAGGCAGACCTCGTGTTCCGGGTGGAGGCGAGCGGCGTCGAACACGCCCAGTCGATCATCGAGGCGGTCGAGGCGGCGGGCTACCCGGTCGAGAACCTCGCCGTGAGTCGCTGACGCCGGGAACACTTTTCACGAACGCCCGGCCTTGTGAGGCCGTGTACGACACGATACTGATCCCCTACGACGGGAGCGACGAGGGCGACATGGGCGCGCGCCACGGGATCGAACTCGCGGCGGCGGTCGGCGCCACCGCTCACATGCTGTACGTGATCGACCTCCCCGGGGCGCCGCGGGCGCTCTCTCTCCGAGACGACGAGGAACAGATGCGCGAGGAGTACAACGACTACGCCGACCGGATACTCGACGAGATCGGCGAGGTGGCGGCCGACCACGGCGTCGACTACGCCACCGTGAAACGGAGCGGCACGCCGAGCGAGGAGATAGTCATGCACGCGAAAGAGGAGGAGATGGACGCCATCGTGATGGGCACCGGCTTCCGCGGGAAGATCGGCGCGCTCCTCGGCGGTACCGCCGACAAGGTGGTGCGGACCGCGACGGTCCCGGTTCTCACGAAGCGGCAGAACGTCGAAGACATCCCGTCGCGGTAGGGCGGTCAGCCCTCGACCAGGTACGTTTCACGGACGTAGATCACGAGCGCTGCGCTCAGAAAGGAGAACCCGGCGACGCGGAAGTTCCGGACCGTCATCGCCAGCAGCGCGACCCCGAACAGCACGGCCGCGAGGAGTGCGGCCCCCGTCGCGGGCAGATTGACCATACGACCGGTAGCCGCGTCGGTGGGTTAAGATCCCCCGGTTCGACCACCCGGCGTCGTGCGGTCGAACCACAGATTGTTCGATATCCATCATGTCGTGGACAGACCGGCGGCCTGACAGCCCGGAACCCGCGTCAGACCCCCCGAGAGCGAAGTCTTGGACGATTGATGGCGAATATTTATGCGGAAGTAGCGATTCGTGTGCCTTGGGGTAACACACCGGCGGGATCGGCCCCCGTCGAAAAGCGGACAAAACCGGACTTGACCATGTACCAACCACGAACGCGACGGTTGACGGAGGGATCGTATGGCGGCAGATGAAGACACCACGGGCGAGATGTCCGACGGACTGCAGGTCGAACTGTTCCACCCGGAGACAGACCGAGAGCCGGGCGACACGAACATCCAGAAGTTCGGGTTCGACGTCCACCCGGTCGTCTTCCCGGTCGCGCTGCTGATTATTGCGGCCTTCGTCGTGCTGACGATTCTCGGGCCGCGGTTCGGTCTCAACGTCTCTGCGGCCTACACCTGGCTATTCAACACCATCGGCGACACGTTCGGCTGGTTCTACCTGCTGGCCGTGAACGTCTTCATCGTCGTCCTGCTGTACTTCGCGTTCGGGAAGTACGGCAGTATCCGGATCGGCGGCGTCCAGGCAGAAAAGGAGTTCAGCGACTTCGCCTGGATGGCGATGCTGTTCAGCGCCGGCATGGGGATCGGCCTCATGTTCTTCAG
>JBDGTD010000023.1:0-46103 GCA_042217165.1 Haloferacaceae archaeon
CCTTCAGCCTTGTGGAGGCTGAGACGCGGGTTCGATTCTCGCACCCGGACCTTCACGCCGCCTCCGTCCTGCGATTTTCGGTGGTTCTCGGAGCAACGAGAACCCATGGAACGAGTCACAGAGGCGGGCTTCGACGGGGGTCAGATCGTCCTCGATCCCTCGAAAGAGCGCCTCACGAGCCGACAGCTGGACGATTACACTGAGCATCGGGTGCGGGTCATCTCGCGGAGGCAAGTCGCCAGCCGAAGGCGAGGGGTACGCACCCGATACGGTGAGCAGCCGCGTGTACCGCCTCGGCGTCTTCTGTGGGTCTGGGATCGAGAAGACCGCGCGGACGACCGGACGCGCGAACTCGCCGACGGAGACGCGACCCGGGAGAACGAGGCGAGTCACCGGGAGACCACCGAGACGCCCGTCCGGCGGCGTGTCGACGAGGTCGGCGGCGAAGCGTGGGCGCCCGAGATCAGGTTCACCACGAGTACTGGCGGGACGACCCCGGAAGCAAAGACTGTCTGACCGGGGCGGAGCGCCAGCGCGTTCGCGGTGCGGTCCTCGAGTACGGAAGCGTCCCGAACCACGACGGGCTCTCGTCCGTGACCCGGCTACACGACGGACAACGACCGGATCTCCGTAGATATCTGACCGGCGGTCTCCCAGGTGCCCCCACCGTTCACGATCACTCGGCCCTCGTTCGTTCCCGCAACGACGCGCCCGTCGTCGACAGCCCACGCGAGTACGACTTCGTCGGGCTGACCGGGATACGAGACGGAGCTGAAGCTCTCGCCGCCGTCGTCGGAGACGAACAGGCCGCCGTCGGCGCCGGATTCGCCGCTCCAGGTCCCCGGCGGCTCTCGGGCCGCCGCGGCGTACAGTCGGCCGTCGTGTGCTATCGCCTCGCGGAAATACCGATGCGACAGGTCGTCGTCCAGCCGCACCCACGAGCGACCAGCATCCTCAGTCCGGTAGAGGCCACCGCCACAGGACGCGACGTACTCCTCGGGACCGACGACCAGTACGTGATGCACGTCGTCGTGAACCCCTTCGCGTCGCTCCACCCAGCTCTCGCCGCGGTCCTCGCCGAGGTGGACGCCGCCGACTTCGACACCCGCAACGACCCGGTCGGGCGTATCGGGGTGGACACCCAGACTCCGGACGTGGGCCTCGTCACGATGGCGTGGCGTGTACCACTCGTCGCGCGAGGGCACGTCCTGTAACGCATCGAGTTCGCGCCAAGAGTCGCCCCCGTCGTCGCTCACGTACAGGTGTGCTGGGTGCGTCCCCGCGTAGAGAGACTCCTCCTCCGGACCGAGGACCACGGAGTAGACTTCCTCCCGTGGGACACCCAGCCCGGACCACGTCTCTCCCCCATCTGTCGAACAGAACAGTCCCGTCTTCGAGCACGCGAACAGTCTCTCCGACCGCGCGAACTGTCGGACTCGCATCACCCGACCAGCGTCCAGAACTCGAGTCGCCTCGTCAGATCGAGGCTTCGAGCACCGGTACACGCCGTCGTTAGTCCCGGCTAAGAGGGCCATATCTGGACGTACGGGCCCCAGATGAGTTAAACTGTAGAACTGATCGAACTCACCACCTGCGCCGCTTCGAGACGGGGTCTACGTCTCGGGCGGCAAGACCTGCTACCGGACCGCTATCGAGGCGACAGACGCGACGGCCGAGACGCCGCCCGGCGGCCACGGAGCGACGCGTTCCCAGTGAGTATTTACGTCGATCACAACAAGTAGTCTCTGTGGAACTTGTACGGGCCGCGTACGTCGGGGGATTTCTACTCGCCGCCGCGGTCTGTCTCCTGAGCCTCCGGTCCGTCTCAAAGGTCACGGGCCCGGACACGCGGCGGGGCCTCGCTGCGCTTCTGGCCACCACCGGGCTGTGGTCGATCACGCACGCCGGTCGACTCCTGCCGGTCGCGCCGAGGATACAGGCGACGTCGTACCTCGTCGGACTGGTCTTCGGGCTGGCGACCGTCGGCGCGTGGCTCTACTTCTGTTCGGCGTACACCGGCCACGACTACCACCGTCGGTCGGGCGTTCGTCGGGCCGCCCTCGCGGTCTTTATTCTCGTCACCGGTGCGAAGCTCACCAACCCTCTCCACGGGCTGTACTTCACGACGACAGCCACCACACAGCCGTTCAGGCACGTCGTGATCCAGCTCGGCATCCTCCACTGGATCGTGACTGGCGTCGCGTACGCGGCGTCGGCGATCGGCTTCTACCTGCTCTACGAGATGTTCAGCGAGTCGAAATCGGACGTGACCGCGCTCGCTGGTCTCGCGGCGACCACCGCGCTCCCGGTCGTCTTCTACCTCCTCAGCCTCGGCGACGGCGGCCTGATCACGCTCCATTACGAGCCGATCGGCGTCGCGGTGTTCGCCGTCGGCGTCCTCTACGTCGTCGACGAGGAGTTCCTCGCCGTTCCGCAGTTCTGGCGCAGCCAGGTGATCGAAGAACTCGACGAGGCAGTCCTGCTGGTCGACACCGAGCCGATCGTCCGGGACTACAACCGCCGTGCGGTCGAACTGTTCCCGCAGTTGGCCGACACCGAGGGTGAGCTACTCCCGGCAGTCGTGCCGGATCTGGCCGAAACACTGGACGCAGACGAGGACGTACTCACGGCGAGAGGCGAAGCCGGGGGCGAGACCCGGCACTACCACGTCAGCAGCACGCAGCTGACGAGCGGCGACCTGACGCTCGGACAGGCGGTGATCTGTACAGACGTGACCGAGACCGAGCGCCAGCGTCGGCAACTCACGCGCTACAGCGAGCAGTTCGACGAACTGGGTGCCGCACTCACTCACGAGCTACGGAACGCGCTGGCCGTCGCCGAGGGCTACTCCGAGATGGTCGCGGATTCAGCCGGCGAGTCGTCGAACACCGCCGTCGAGGCGGTCAGAAACGCCCACAGCCGGATGGACCGCATCATCGACGACCTGGCGACGCTGGCGCAGTACGGACAGGCGGTCGGGCAGGTCGAACCGTGTGGGCTCCGCGGGTGCGTCGAGGCCGCCGTAGCGGAGGTCGAGCCGACGGCGCTGGAGGTGCGGGTCGAGCAGGACACGACGGTCGTGGCCGACCCCGGCTTGCTGACCGACCTGTTCGCGAGCGCGGTTCGGTTCGCCGTGCTTCGGGACGCCACGGGGCTGGCGGTCTCTATCGACGAGGGACAGGTCACTATCGCGATAGACGGGGCGTCACTCGACGAGGTGTCGGAGACGGATCTGTTCGCGTACGGCGAGGCTGTCCCGTCCGCGGAGACGGGGACGCTGTTCCCGACGATGCGGACGATCGCTCTCAGTCACGGCTGGACGGTCGACGTCGACCCGGAGTGCCAGAGAGGGATGCAGATCCGGGTCGACGGTGTCGAGGCCGTCGAAAGGTAGACCCGTCGGAGCGCCCGTTCGGGGGGCTAACACGGCCCTTCGCGCACCGAGCGGCGTTCCCGGCCGGCGGACGCGACGCTGCCGGAGCCGACGGGGACCGGGCGGGGGACAGAATGGGAGCGGAGCGCAGATCAGAGCGGCGTTCGTCGAACGAGGACAGAGCGTCCCCCCGTCGCCCGCTCGCGGGCCCCGGACACGTTCATATCTCCGGAGGCCGTTGAGACAGTATGACAGAGGACGTCTGTCGACGCCGGCTGCTCGGCGCGGTCGGCGCCGGCGTCGCGTGCGGGCTCGCGGGCTGTAGCGAGGCGGCGGCCGGGAGCGAGTCGTCCGTGGCCGTCACGGGCGACGGGCCCTGTGTCGACGCGTTCCGGGTCGTCGAGGAGTCGGCCCGCGTCGCGTCGGGACAGTCCGCCGAGGTCAGGCTCCGGTTCGTGAACGAGGGTACCGAGCCGCTCACGTACGACGCGCAGGTGGTGTTCGAGCGGGCGACGTGGATCGGGACCACGGCCGAGCGGGGGCGGGTCCGTCTCGACGGCTCGCTCGCGGCCGGCGAGAGCGTCGTCCGGACGGCGTCGCTGGACGACTCCGGTCCCGGGTCGACGAGGTACGAGGTGACGGCGTCGGTGGGCTGCGAGGCGTCGTGACCGGAGGTCCGGTCTCGGAGTGGACGGCGGCCGAACGCGGCCTGCGCGGGGTCGAGGCCGAAGACGACCGGCTGGTACTTCGGGTGGGAAACGCCCGTCTCGCGGTGGCGCGCGACGGACGCGTCGAGGCGGGGATGCCACGTCACCCCTTCTCGGGGAGCCGAGACGCTCCGGTTCGACCACGACCAGGGGGTGATCGGCGTCTCGGCGGCCGACGTGGCGTCCGAGTTCCGGGTGCCGTAGCCGGGTCAGCGCGGGTCGACGTCGGGAACGCGGTCGGGCGACACGTCGGTCGTCCCGCGCTGCTGGAGGATCTCGAAGGCGGTCATCACGTCTGTCCGGGTGACGAACCCGGCGAGGGCTCCCTCGGCGTCGTGGACCGGGAGCCGGCCGACGTCGTGTTCGCCCATCGTCTCGATGGCGCGCATCACGTCGTCGCCCGCGGCGACCCACGCGAGGTCGTCGGTCATCACCTCGCCGACGGTGTAGGCGTCGCGTTCGACCTCGCGGACGGCGCGGGCGTCGCCGAGGGTGACGAGACCGACGAGTTCGCCGCCGCGCATCACCGGGTAGCCCGTGTGGCGCTCGTCCACCATTCGGTCGAGCAACTCCGCGACGGTCGTGTCCTCGTCGACCACGTCGAGACGGTCGCGGGGGGTCATCACGTCCGCGACGACGACGTCTTCGAAGGCGGCCCGCATCGCCGTCTGCTGGGCCTCCGAGGAGGCGCCCATGTAGATGAAGAAGGCCAGCGCGATGAGCAGGAGGTTCGCGAACAGGCCGACGATTCCGAGGAGAAACGCGAAGCCCTTGCCGACTTCCGCGGCCTGCTTGGTCGCACGGGCGTACGGCTGGTTTCGCGCGAGGAACGCCCGCAGAACCCGTCCGCCGTCCATCGGGAACCCGGGGAGCATGTTGAACACCGCGAGGGCGACGTTCGTGACCGCGAGGTAGGCGACGACGAACTGGGCGGCCGGGAACGACCCGGGGACGGCGAGGAGAAGCGCGTAGCAGCCGGCGCCGAGGACGACGCTCACGACCGGGCCGACGACCGCGATGACGAGTTCGTGGCGCCAGTCCTCGGGCATCGTGACGAGACGAGCGACGCCGCCGAACAGCCAGAGCGTGATCGAGTCGATCTCGTAGCCGTACCGGCGCGCGACGAGCGAGTGGCCGAACTCGTGGACCAGCACGCTGAGGAAGAGCCCCGTCGCGGCCGCGAGGCCGAGCGCGTAGCGCAGCGGCGCGGTCGCGAGCGCCTCGGCCGGGAGGGCGGTGCCGAGCAGGTCGTCCATCAGCCCCGCCAGCGCGCTCACGTCGCCGCTGATCAGCCACGCGAACAGGGGGAGAACGAGGAGAAACGAGAAATTGAGTCGAACCGGGATGTCGAAGACGCGCCCGAGGGTGACACCGCGCATACCGGAGATAGCCGGCGAGCGGATATCAACGTGGCGTCGGGGGCCGGCGGGTCGCTTTTGTCCGGCGACGACGACCAATGCGCATGGGCGACGACGACCCCGCTCCGCTGGTGCGACGCGGCGACGAGGTGCGCTACGAGCCGGTCGGCGCGGCCGACGGCCTCCGAAAGGGCGTGCTGGTAGACGAGTCAGACGGCGCCCCGAACTTCGCGCTCCGACGGTTCACCCTCGCGCCCGGCGCCGAGGTGCCGAGACATACGAACGCGGTCGAACACGAACAGTACGTCCTCGCGGGCGAGTACGTCGTCGGGGTCGACGGCGAGGAACACACCGTGTCGGCGGGCGACAGCCTGTTGATCCCGGCTGGGACTGTCCACTGGTACCGCAACGACGGCGACGAGACGGGGGCGTTCCTCTGTGCGGTGCCGAACGGCGACGACGAGATAGACGTGGTCGAGGGAGCCGCCGAGACGAACGGCTGAAGTACGGCAGCCGTCTACCCGGTGTGTGGCGACGCAGGTCGGTCGGGTCGAGACGCTCTTTCTCCACGACGACCGACAGGACATCACCGCGGTGGCCACGCGGAACGGCGACCGGCTGTTCCGGGCGGTCCTCGAACTGAAAGAGACCGACGCCGGGCCGCGTCCCGGCAAGTTCCGGGTGAAACAGGGGTCGAGCGAGGAGCCGCGCTCTCCCGACGAGTTCGTCGAGATCGCGCGCCGCGCCGAGCGGATCCGGATCTCGGAGCAGACGCCGCCGGCGTCGCGCGACCGCCTCCGCGACCTGCTCGACGGCTACCAGCTCGAGGCGCTGGTCGTCCGCACCTGTCGGTACTGCGCGTCGAAAGGCGAGTACTCGCCGATCACCGAGGAGACCGCCGTCAAGAGCGGACAGGACACGATCTGTCCCGCGTGTGCCCGCGCCGAACTGGAGCAGGAAGTGGCCCACGCCGGCGGGCTGACCAGCGCCGCGAAAGAGCGGCTGGAGGAGCTGATGGTCGAGGTCGGGGACTTAGACCGGATCGTCGACCTCCTCTCCGGAGAGCTCGACCCGGACCTCACGCGGTTCGACACCATCTCCGCGACGGTCGGCGACGTCGACCCGGTGTCGGTCGGCGACCTGGACCTCCACCCGACGATGCAGGAGATAACGGCGGCGCGGTTCGAGGAGTTACTCCCCGTCCAGTCCCGGGCCGTCGAGGCGGGACTGATGGACGGACACGACCAGCTGGTCGTGAGCGCGACGGCGACGGGCAAGACGCTCGTGGGCGAACTCGCCGGGATCGACCGGGCGCTGAAGGGGGCGGGGAAGCTGCTCTTTCTCGTCCCGCTCGTGGCGCTGGCGAACCAGAAGGCAGAGACGTTCGAGGACCGCTACGGCGACCACCTCGACGTGACGATCCGGGTGGGCGCGAGCCGGGTGAGCGGCGACTCGACGCGGTTCGACCCGAACGCCGACGTCATCGTCGGGACCTACGAGGGCGTCGACCACGCGCTGCGGACGGGCAAGGATATCGGCGCGGTCGGCACGGTCGTCATCGACGAGGTCCACACGCTCAAAGAGCCCGAGCGGGGCCACCGTCTCGACGGGCTGATCACGCGTCTGCGACACGTCTGTCCCGACGCACAGTGGGTCTACCTCTCCGCGACGGTGGGCAACCCCGAGTGGCTGGCCGAACGCCTCCGGGCGCGGCTGGTCGAGTTCGAAGAGCGCCCGGTGCCAATCGAGCGCCACGTCACCTTCGCGGACGAGCAGGAGAAGTCGCGAGTGACCAACCGGCTCGTCAGACGGGAGTTCGACCGGAAGTCCTCGAAAGGGTATCGCGGCCAGACCATCGTGTTCACCAACTCCCGGCGGCGGTGTCACGAGCTGGCCCGCAAGCTAGAGTACGACGCCGCGCCGTACCACGCGGGGCTGGACTACGGCCGGCGAAAGAACGTAGAGCGAATGTTCGGAGACCAGGACCTCGCCGCCGTCGTGACGACCGCGGCGCTCGCCGCGGGCGTCGACTTCCCGGCCTCGCAGGTCGTCTTCGACTCGCTCGCGATGGGTATCGAGTGGCTCTCCGTCCAGGAGTTCGAGCAGATGCTCGGGCGCGCGGGCCGGCCCGACTACCACGACCGCGGCGTCGTGTACGTCCTCGTCGAACCCGACACGCGCTATCACCACTCGATGGAGATGAGCGAGGACGAGGTCGCGTTCAAACTCCTCAAAGGAGAGATGGAGGACGTCCAGACGCGCTACGACGAGCCCACGGCCGCCGAGGAGACGCTCGCGAACCTCGTCGTCGCCGGGGGAGCGACGAAGCGGCTGAACCGCCGGATGGTCGGGGAGGTCGACACCGAGCGCTCCGTCGCGCGCCTGCTCGACTGGGGGTTCATCGACGGGCTGGATCCGACGCCGCTCGGACGCGCGGTGACCGAACATTTCCTCGCGCCGAGGCAGGCCTTTCGGCTGCTGGACGCGATACGACGGGGCGCGGAGCCGTACGAGATCGTCGCGGAGGCCGAACTGGCAGACGAGGAGTAGCGAACGAAACGCTTAGGCGCGAAACGCGTCGACAGAGAGGTGCGGGACCGTGGGTTAGCCTGGTATACTTCGGGCCTTGGGTGCCCGTGACCCCGGTTCGAATCCGGGCGGTCCCACTCGATTCTGCGACGAACGGACGTGAGGAGCGAATCGTGACGACCGTCGGATTCGAACGAGAGAGTGGAGCGAACGGAGTGAGCGGAACGACCGTAGTTCGAACTCCGGGCGGTTCCATCCTGGTTTGCGAGGAACGAACGTGACGGGCGACCAGACGAGGACCGTCCGCTGGTCCCGCGGCGTGAACTCGGTCTGGGGCAGGTGGTAGCCGGCGGCGACGACCGCGAGCGCCGGCAGTCCGTCCAGGAGGAGTGCGGCCAGCGGGCCGACGGCGTTCGCCAGCACGAGCATCTCCCGGACGTGGTAGCCGGCCGCGACGAGAAACAGCGTCGTGCCGAGCGCCACGACCAGTCGCGCCGGTGGCACGCCCGAGGGTCCCAACCTCACGCTCTGGCGTGTCCGGTACACACAAAACGGCTGTGACTCGGGCGACACGATCGCCGCGCGACCCTGCCGCTCGGGGCGCGCGGACAGTCGGGTCAGGCCAGTGGTGACTATATACACGCGCCGTCGATCGCCGGGTGATGCGATCTATCGACGCACTCGTCGAGACGGCCGGGACGCTGACCGAACAGGGGCTCTCGCAGGGGGCGATCGCGGACGAGTTGAACGTCTCGCGGGACACGGCCAGCTGGCTCGTCGACCAGAGTGAGAGCGAGCCCTCGGCGGCGACCGGAGAGAGCCCGGTCGACGTTCACGTCGACTGGAGCGCCATCGGGCGGGACAGCAGTCGCCTCCGTCACCTCGGGGCGATCATGGCGGACCTGCTCGCTCACGAGGGCGAGGACGTCGACCTCACGGTCGGGATCGGGAAGTCGGGCGCGTCGCTCGCGACCGTCGTCGGGCAGGAACTCGGCTCGGACATCAGCGTCTACATGCCGAGCAAGTACCAGTGGAACGAGGGCGAGGACGAGGACGACGGGAGAGCCGGGTCGTTCTCGCAGAACTTCGCGACGATCCGGGACCGGGACTGCTACGTCGTCGACGACAACATCGACACCGGACAGACGATGCGCGAGACGATCACGCGGATCGACGACGCGGGCGGGACTCCGCGGGCGGCCGTGGTACTCACGAACAAGCTCGGGACGGACGAGATCGAGGGAGTGCCGGTCTACTCGCTGATCGAGGTCGTCCAGATGACGGCCGAGTAGGAGCCTACGCGCCCCACCCGTCGGCCGCCGCGAACCGGTTCAGCGCGTAGACCGTCCGGAGGACGTCGCCGGCTTTCCCCTCGTCGAACACGAGGTGGTCGGTCGACTCGACGTGGTCGAGGACGACCTGCGAGGCGTGTTCGGGCGCGGCGGCGATCCCGGCGTCGTGCTCCTCGACCCACTCCATCACCCGGAGGTCGCTCTTCGAGTCGCCCATCACGAGGGCGAACGGGTCCTCGACCCCCAGGACGTCGAAGGCGGCCTCGACGCCGTCGACCTTCGTCAGTTCGAGGCTCCCGACCTCGGCGGCGTCGCCCTCGTAGTAGCCGATGTCGATCCGTTCGAGGACGCGTTCGACGTCCGCCGGCACGTCGCTCGGGTCGGCGTCCGGACGCGCCCCCTGGCTCCCGAGGACGGCCTCGATCTCCGGGTCCCGTGCGGCGTAGTACGCGCGGGTCCAGTCCGCGACGGTCGCGCCGTCGGTCTCGGCGACCGCGCCGACCGCCGCGACCGCGTCGCCGAGGAGGTCGAGTTCGTACACCAGCGCCTCGTCGATGACCGCGACGGCGTCGGGCGAGCCCGTGTCGAAGTTGGGCTTCATCGTGACGTTGAACTCGTTGCCCTGGAGGTGACAGCCCCGCCGCAGGTCCTCGGGCGCCTCCGAGAGGACGCGGCTCCGGACGTCGTCGAAGACGGTCTGTATCTCCGGGTCGAGCGTCTCGTACAGCAGCTGTTTCGTGTCGGCGCCGTGGCCCGGCGCGAAGACGCCGGTGCCCGTCTCGTAGACGATACCGAGGTCCCCCGAGTGGACGAGTTCGCTCCCCAGTCCCTGTATCGCGAACCCTTTGACGTTCTCGAGCGTCTGGCCGGTGCAGATGACGATGGGGACGCCCGCCTGGTGGAAGTGAACCATGAGGTTGAGCGTCTCGCGCGGAATCTCGTTGTCGGTGCTGCCCGTGGAGCGCAGCGTCTCGTCGACGTCGAGGACGAAGACGTTCACCGGCCGGTCGTACTTGCCGTAGAGGTCGAGACCGACGAACGCCTGCTCCTGAGTCGCGCGGGTCGCGACGTCCGCGAACGCCGCGCCGGCGTCCGGGAACGCGTCCTCGATGGCCGCCCGCCGCTCGGCGAGTTCCGCGTCGAGGTCCTGCCAGCGGTCGAGCGCGACGGGCGACTCTACGAGCGGATACAGGTCGACGAGGTTCTGGAGCGCGCGGACGGTCTCCGTGTCGTGCTCGTCGTACAGGGCGTAGAGCTGGTCGTGTCTGGACACACGCGCAGTACGACGGAGAGCAGTATAAGTGAGGGGAGGTCTCGGCCCTCGCTCAGTCCGCACCGACGACGTCCGCGTCGGTCGGCCCCTGGCCGTCGTACCGGGCGACGAACTCGTCGAGCCGGCTCGCGTCGTCGGCGCCCGGCAGTTCCCGTGTTGCCGTCTCGCAGGCCGCGTCGACGCCGAGTCGGTCACAGACGCGGTCGGCCGTCGCCTCGGCCATCTGGCGGTAGGTCGTCAGCTTCCCGCCGACGACGCTCGTGGCGTTCTCGACGCCGTCGTCCGCGTGGTCGAGGACGAAAAAGCCCCGCGAGATGCCCCGTCGGTCGCCTTCGGTCTCGTCTGGCTCGTACAGGGGCCTGACGCCCCACCACGTCCGGACCACGTCGGCGTCGGCGACGGCCGGGAGCATCGCCGCGCACTCCTCGACGGAGCGTTCGACCTCCCAGTCGGCCTTCTCGTAGTCGTCCGGGTCGGAGACCGGAACACTCGTCGTCCCGAGTACCGCCTCCTGTTCGTGCGGGATGACGATGTCGCCGTCGTCGGGGTCGCGACAGCGGTTGAGGACCGGGGCGACGTCGGGATAGTCGACGGAGACCATCACGCCGCGCGCGGGCGCCATCCCGACGTCCAGTCCCGCCATCGCCGCGACCTGTCCGGCCCACGCGCCGGCCGCGTTGACGACGTACTCGGGGTCGACCCAGTCGTCGACCGACCCACCCAGCCGCGCGGCGGTCACGCGGCCGTCCTCGACCCGGAGGTCACCGACCGGGGCGTGCGGGTGGACGGTCGCGCCGTGGGCCTCGGCGTCGGCCGCGTTCGCGGCCACGAGCCGCGACGGGTAGATGACGGCGTCGGGCACCCGTATCGCCCGCTCGACGGCCGGCGAGAGGTCCGGCACGAGGTCGCGGGCCTCGTCGCCGTCGATCACCGTCGTGTCGATGCCGACTGCCTCGCACGCCTCCCGTTTCTCCTCGAAGTAGTCCGGGTCGTCCTCCTCCAGCTGGACGAACAGGCCGCCGGTGTCGCGGATACACTCGCCGGCGACATCCCGGAGCGTGTGGTTCTCGGCGATACACTCCTCTGCGCCGACTTGGTCTGCCTCGGCGTACCGCGCGCCGCTGTGGAGCAGCCCGTGCGACCGGCCGGAGGTGCCGCTCCCGAGGCCGCCGCGCTCTGCGAGCGTCACGTCGACCCCGCGAAGGGCCAGGTCGCGGGCCACGCCGACGCCGGTGGCGCCACCCCCGACGACGAGTACCGTGGGATCTGGTGTCACGAACGTTCGACGGGTTCCACCGAAATGACTCTGACGGTCGTTCGACAGGTCCCGCGCCCCAAGCGTAATGTCGCCTCCCTCGGATCGTGTAGTGGTGATGAACGGACAGCACGCGGTCCGGTCGGGAGGGAGGCGGTGAGCGGTCTCGACGACGTCGTCGGGGCCGTTCACGCGGCGGCGAGCGACGTGCGCACGGATCTCTCGACACGCGCCGGCGGCGAGGGCGGCACGAACCCGAGCGGCGAGGACCAGATCGCCGCGGACGTCTGGGCAGACGAGCAGTTCTTCGACGCGCTCTCGGCGCTCGACAGCGTCGGAGAGTACGTCAGCGAGGAGCGGGCGGAGGCGGTCGACTGCGGCGAGGGCTACGCCGTCGCGATCGACCCGCTCGACGGCTCGTCGAACCTCGCGTCGAACAACCCCGTCGGCACCATCGTCGGGGTGTACGACGCCGGGCTGCCGGCCTCCGGGCGGAGCCTGGTGGCCGCGACGATGGTGCTGTACGGCCCCTACACGACGTCGGTCGTCGCCCGCGAGGACACAGACGAGGTGCGCGAGTACCTCCTCGACGACGGCGAGGTGCGGTCGCGGGGGGCGCTCGCCCTTCCGGACGACCCGACGGTAGTCGGGATCGCAGGCAAGCGCGGCGAGCGCTCCGCGGCGTGTGACGCGCTCGTCGACGGGCTAGAGCGAGAGCTGAAGCTCCGCTACGGCGGCGCGATGGCCGCCGACGTCCGCCAGGTACTCGAGTACGGCGGGCTCTTCGGCTACCCCGCGGTCGAGGGGCACCCGGACGGGAAACTCCGGGTCCACTTCGAGTCCGCGCCGCTCGCGTACGTCCTCGAGTCGCTCGGGGGCGCGTCGACGGACGGCGAGCAGTCGCTCCTGGACGTCGAGCCGACCGGTCTCCACGACCGGACGCAGACGTTCCTCGGGAACGAGGCGGTCGTCGAGCGGGTCGAGTCGGCGCTCGGGGACTAACTGTACCGACTCTGCCCGGCGCTGCCCGCGGCGGTCGCGAGGTCGGCGTAGACCTCGGCGATCCGCTCGCGGATCTCGCGGCCGGCGACGCGAGGGTCGAAGTAGTCCTTTGTCGGCGCCCACTCGACCTCGTTGAAGAAGGTGTCGCGGGCGTCCTCGACGCCCGCCGGCGGAACGATCTCGTCGGCGTGTTCGCGGTAGAGGTCGAACGCGGTCCGGGTGTACTCGTACTGGTACCGGGTGTCCTTGTTGACCTTGCAGACCCCGTGGTCGAGCATCTCCCGCAGCTGGTCCGGCTGGACGCCGGAGGAGCCGTGGAGGACGAGCGGGGTGTCGAGGCCGTGGTCCCGCAGCGCCGTCCGGATGTCGGCCGCGAGGTCCGGCCGGAGTTCCAGGTCTCTTCCCTTCGCGACGCCGTGTTGCGTGCCGACGGAGACCGCGAGCAGGTCACAGCCCGTCCGGTCGACGAACTCGACCGCCTGCTCGGGGTCGGTGTAGAACGCCTCGTCCGAGACGATCTCGTCTTCGACCCCCTTGATCGTGCCGAGTTCGGCCTCGACGAGGATGTCCGCGCCGGCGCGCTCGACGGTCTCGACGACCGCCCGGCTCCGCTCGACGTTCTCCTCGAACGGCTCGTGAGAGGCGTCGATCATGATCGAGGAGGGAACGTCGAGGTCGACCTGTCGACGGATCGTGTCGAGGTCGGTCTGGTGGTCCATGTTCAGAAACACCCCGACGTCGTACGCGTCCGCGAGCAGTTCGATGTACGACCCCATCGCCCGGAGCCCCGCGACCGGGTCGCCGTCGCCGGCGAACGTACAGGCGCCGTTGCTCATCTGGAGGAGCAGGTCCGAGTCGGCCCGCGCCGCGCCCTGGAGCAGGCCGATCACCGCGGTCGGCTCCGCGACGTTGCTCGCGACGAGGCCGAACCCCTCGTCGAGGGCGTCGTCGTACACCGCCGCCAGCTCGTCGCCGCCGTAGTACGTCACGGCGAGTCACCGTCGTCGGTCGGTCGCGATCTCGCCTCGATAGTCACGGGCCTCATACCTCCAGTAGAGTCAACATCCATCTAAACATGTGGTGTCCGGTCGCACGCGCAGGAGGGTAGAAAGCCGTGGTGAAAACGGTGGAGTGGTATTAATCAGTCACCTGCGCTACATACCGTATGGCTGGCGAACACAGCAGAGAGAGAGGCGTCTCGCCAGTCGTCGGTGTAATCCTCGTCGTCGCGATCACGATCCTCATCGCGACGGTCGTGGGTACAGTGGCGCTCGGATTCGGCGACCGGCTGCCGGACGAGAATCCGACGAACGTGGCCTACGACGCCGAGTACATAGAGGACGGGGCCGACAACAGCGGCCGCCCGTACATCGAAGTGACGATCACGGGCGGGCGCGTGAGCCTCGGCTCGGACGCGTACGTCGTCGACGAGGCGGGCAATCGGGTCGCCTGGACGGCCGTCTGGAGCGGCGGCACCTACCTCGAAGCGGGCGAGACGTTCACCATCGACGGCGTCAACAACGCGAACGGGAACGACAAGCCGCTCGAAAACCCCTGTGACAGGGAGACCTACCGCGTCGTTCGTCTGAACGACAACAACCAGAGCAGCGAGGTCGTGATGCGGGTGACCGCCGGCACCGCGGTGTCGGGCGCGACGGGGTGCTGACCGCGAGGGCGAGGACTGAAAGGAGAGAGGGCGACCACGCCGTTCCGTGCCGACCTTCTCCGACCTCGCGCGAGCGGCGTACTGTCCGCGGCAGCTGTACTACGCCCGGCGCGACGACAGCCGGGGGCCGGACGAGCGCGCGAAGCGGCGCCGCGGCCTCGCCTTCCGCTACCCCGCCCTGCTGGACGCGCCGCCGGAGCGACTCGCGGCCCTCCCGCTCGACCTCGACCCGCCGGCGTATCGCGCACGGCTGCGGGCGCTCGCCGACCGCGACGACTGGACGGAGATAGCCGAGCCCGACGCCCGGAACCGCGCGCTCGATGGAAAAGACTGTCACGGGGTGGCACACAAGCTCGTCGAAGCCCCGCCGGTCCCGACTGTCGTCTCGCCCGGCCGGCCGCCCGAGCGCGGCGTCTGGGCGCCACAGCGGGTCCGGGCCGTGGCGACGGCGCTGGCGCTCGCGTGGGAGCGAGAGGGGCCGGTCGAACGCTGTCGCGTCGAGTACCCCGCGAGCGCCGTCGTCCGGCACGTGCGGCTGACGGGGGGCAACAGGCGGCTGTACCGCCGGACGCTCCGGACGGTGCGGCGGATGGAGCGCGAGACGCCCCCGCGGACGGACGACCACGCGAAATGCGGGTCGTGTGCCTACCGCGAGGACTGCCGGGGCAAGACGCGGTCGCTTCGCTCTCGGATCTTCAGGTCTTCTTGAGCCACGCCCGGACCGCGTCGTCGAGCGGCCCTTCGCGGTGGATCTCGCCGCGTCCGGGGTCGACGACGGTGCTGCCGCCGCCGGAGGTCTCGCCGTCGTCGACGACGGCGGCGACGCCCGATTCGATCTCCTCGTCGAGGTCTGTGACCCGGCGGACGCTCGGCTCGCCGGAGCGGTTCGCGCTCGTCGCCGTGACCGGGCGGCCGGCCGCGGCGAGGAGCGAGAGCGCGAGGTCGTGGGCCGGGACGCGGACGCCGACGCGGTCCCGGCCGGCGGTGAGGACGGGCGGGAGGGTGGGGTCGCGTTCGACGACGACGGTGACGGGGCCGGGGAGGAAGGTTCGCATGAACCGCGTCTCGCGCGCGGTCGGACGGGTGTAGCGGGCCGCGGCGGCGACGGTCGGGAAGCCGGCGGAGAGGGGCTTCTCGCGCGGGCGACCTTTCAGGTCGAAGACCCGCTCGACGGCAGCGGGGTCGGTCGCGTCTGCGCCGAGACCGTACACCGTCTCGGTTGGGTAGACGACCGTCTCGCCGGCGCGGAGGGCGGCCGCGGCCCTGCGGACACTCGCGGCGCGGCGGTCCGAGTGGTCCGGATCCGTCACACGAGGTCGTCGACCGCGGCCTCCAGCGCGTCGTAGTCCGGAAACTCGGGCTGCTGGCCCGCGACCCACGCGTACTGGACGGTCCGGTCCCCGTCGATCAGATAGGTCGCGAGGCGGTGTTCCGTGACGCCAGCCATCCCGTCGAGGTCGTGTTCGACGCCGTAGGCCGCCGCGACGCCCGCGTCGGGGTCCGAGAACACGCGGGCGTCGACGCCGCGCTCGTCTATGAGGTCGCGGTGTTCGTAAGGGGTAGAGATCGAACAGCCGACGGTCGAGATCTGCGCCGGGATCTCACGGTCGCGGAGTTCGTTCCAGACGTACGTGGCCGGGAAGGCGCCGTCCATCGGGTGGAAGACGAGGAGGAGCGGGCCCTCGGCGACGAGTTCCGAGAGCGACGCGTCCTCCCAGTACTCCGCGCCGACGAGCGGGCGGGTGAAGTCGGGCGCCTCGTCGCCGGCCGCGACGTGGTCCGTCTCGGGCAGGTCGGTGACCTCGAAGTCGACCATCAGTTCTCGGCCCCCTCGCCGTAGGTCGCCCGGAGATAGTCGACGATGTTGGCCGACTCGGACATCGTGACACCGGTCCGCTCGTCGACCACGGCGGGGACGGTGCGCTTGCCGGTCAGGCGCTTGACGACGTCGCGCTCGGCGTGCATCGGCTCGACGAACCGCGAGCGGTAGTCGAGGCCGAGGTCGTCGAGGACGCGGACGACCCGTTCACAGAACGGGCAGGCCTGCAGACGGTACAGGACGATTGGTGCGTCGGCGGTAGACATCACGCGCCAGTTGCGGCGTCTCGCGCCTAAGCGTGTCGCCGGCGGACGCGGTCCGGGAGCGACCGGCGTCACGGCCCACGGCCGGATCGGTGTTCGTAGCGAGCGCGCCGTCGGGAGGAGGAGAGCGCCGGATTCGAGTCAGGTCGGTCCGCGGTCGTGCGACCGCGCCTCAGTGGTCGTGGCCCGGGAGCAGGGCGGCGCGGGTGATCTCGCGGCTGTCGGTCCGTTCGAGCGCCTCGTCGACGTCGAGAAGGTCGAACTCCGCGTCGACGAGCCGGTCGTAGGGATACGCCTCGACGTTTCGCTCGAGGAAGCGCAGCGCCCGGTGGAGATACCAGGGGTCGTACCGGACGACCGACGTGATGTCGATCGACTTGCGCGTGAGCAGCCCGGGGTCGAACTCGGTCGTGTGCCCGGGGCTGACGTTGCCCATCTCCAGGTACCGCCCTCCGTCGCGGAGGAGATGGATCCCCTCGGCGAACGCGTCCGGTACGCCCGTGACCTCGACGGCCACGTCCGCGCCGGTGCCGTCGGTGAGTCGTTCGACGCGTTCGCGCCGTTCGTCGACCGTCTCGTACTCGCGGAAGTCGACGACGTGGTCGGCTCCGAACTCCCGCGCGCGGTCGATGCGGCCGTCGACACCCTCGACGACGATCGTCTCGGCGCCGCGCTCGTTCGCGACGGCGACCGCGTTGAGGCCGAGACCCCCGGCCCCCTGGACGAGAACGGTATCGTCGTACTCGACGCCGGTCTCGTCCAGCCCGAACAGCACCTGCGAGAGGGCGCAGTTCGCCCCTGCGGCGATCCGCTCGTCGAGCCCGTCGGGGATCTTGAAGAAATACTGGTTCGGGTGGATGTAGTAGTGAGTCGCGAAGGTGCCGTGGAAGTGAGGCGCCTCCTCCGGCGGCTTCGACCAGTGGCGGTACGCGTTCTGGCAGAGGTGAAACTCGCCGTTCAGACAGGATTCGCACCGCTGGCAGGTGATGTAGTAGACCGGGGCGACGAGGTCGCCCGCCTCGACCGGCTGGCCGGCGTAGTCTGTCTCGACGCCGTCACCGAGTTCGCTGACGCGACAGAGCGCCTCGTGGCCGAGGACACCCTCGGTGACCTCCGGGTGGTGCCCGCGCCAGATGTGGAGTTCCGACCCACAGACGTTCGCGCGGACCACCTCGGTCACGACCGCACCGGGCTCGGGCTCGGGGACTTCGTACTCTTTGGTCTCGAGCTGTTCCGGTGCCGAGAGATAGACGAGAGAGCCCGTGGGACGTGTTGACATGGCAGCGGAAGTTCGGAATCCCAGTGTATAAATCCACTGTCACGCGAGCCCCCCGCGAGCGCCCCGATCGAGAGAGTGTCGGACCCGGCGCGGCGCGGACGCTCTCCCCGGCGAACGGCGCTCTGGAGCGGTCCCGACCCGCTCCGGAGGGCAAACGCTTAATCCGGGGCATAGGGTAACCACGTGGGCATGGGTTTGTCTCTCCCGGCAGCCGTAGCCGCGTTCGTCGGCCCGCCGCTCCAGGTCTTCGGAGTCGGCGACACGACGATCACCGTCGCCGGAGTCGTTGCCATCCTCGCGTTGATCGCCCTCTCTGCGTTTTTCTCCTCCTCGGAGATCGCGATGTTCTCGCTGGCGCGTCACCGCGTCGAGTCGATGGTCGACGAGGGCGTCCCCGGCGCGAACGCCGTCGCCGAACTGAAGAGCGACCCGCACCGCCTGCTCGTGACGATCCTCGTCGGGAACAACATCGTCAACATCGCGATGTCCTCTATCGCCACCGGCCTCTTCGCCATCTACCTCTCGCGGGGACAGGCAGTTCTCGCCGCGACGTTCGGTATCACGACGCTCGTCCTCCTGTTCGGCGAGAGCGCACCGAAGTCCTACGCGGTCGAGAACACCGAGTCGTGGGCGCTCACGATCGCCCGTCCGCTCCAGTTCGCCGAACTGTTGCTCCTCCCGCTCGTGGTCTTTTTCGACCGCCTGACACGGATCGTCAACCGCGTCACCGGCGGGCAGGCGGCGATAGAGTCCTCCTACGTCACCCGCGACGAGATCCAGAACATCATCCGGACGGGCGAGCGCGAGGGGGTCATCGACGAGGAGGAACGGGAGATGCTCCAGCGGATCTTCCACTTCAACAACACCATCGCGAAGGAGGTGATGACGCCCCGACTCGACATGACCGCCGTCTCGCGGGACGCCACGCTCGAGGAGGCGATCGAGACCTGTGTCCAGTCGAACCACGTGCGCGTCCCCGTCTACGACGGCAACCTCGACAACGTCGTCGGGATCGTCAACCTCCGTGACCTCGTTCGCGAGCGCGACTACGGCACCGGCGCGGCGCTGGAAGATATCGTGGAGCCGACGCTTCACGTCCCCGAGTCGAAAAACGTCGACGAACTCCTGACCGAGATCCAGCGCGAGCGGATGCAGATGGTGATCGTCATCGACGAGTTCGGGACGACGGAGGGGCTGATCACGCTCGAGGATATGCTCGAGGAGATCGTCGGCGACATCCTCGAGGACGACGAGGAGGAGCCGTTCGACCGGCTGGAGGACGGCTCGTGGCTCGTCCGCGCGGACGTGAACGTCGACGACGTGAACGAGCGACTCGGGATCGACCTGCCGGAGGGCGAGGAGTTCGAGACGCTCGCGGGCTTCATCTTCAACCGCGCGGGGCGGCTGGTCGAACAGGGCGAGACCATCGACTACGAGGGCGTCCGCATCCACGTCGGCGAGGTCGACAACACCCGGATCATGCGGGCGCGGGTCGAACTGCCGGAGGAAGCGGAGAGAGACGCAGAGCCGGCGCCGGAGGTCGACGCGTCCGACGCCGCGACCGACGGCGGCTAAAGTAAGAGCGCGTCGACGGCGGCGAAGGCGGCGTACCCCCCCGCAAGCGCGACGACGAGCGACCCGACCCACGCCAGCACGGTCTTGCCCATCTTCTCGCGGCTCACCCCGCCCCCGCCGGCGGCGTAGCCCGACCCGACGATGGCGGAGACGATGATCTCGTTGAACGACACCGGAACGCCGAGCGCCACGGCGGTCTGTGCGATAGCGAAACTCGGGATGAGCGCGGCGATCGACCGCCGGGGGCCCAGAGAGGAGTAGTCCTGCGCGAGCGCCTTGATCATCCGCGGTGCGCCGGTCCACGACCCGACGAGCAGGCCGGCGCCGCCGCCGAGGAGGACGGCGACCAGCGGGAGGTTCACCGCACCGAGAAGCGGGACGAGCGGGCCGATCGCCAGCCCGACCTGGCTCCCCCCCGCCGAGAACGCCACGAGCCCCCCGAGGACGAGCAGGAAGTGGCGCTGGCCGACCGCGGGGTCGGGCCGCATGTCGTGCCGGAGCGCGGCCGCGGCGGCGACGGCGACGGCGGCCGAGACGACGGCCGACCCGGTCGAGACGCCGAGGGCTCCGTCGAGGCGTGCGCCGAGAACGCCCGCGACGGAGGCCGATGCGCTCCCGGGTGCGAGCGGCGAGAAGCCGACGTTCGCGACGATCAGACCCACGAGCGCGCCGAGGAGGGGGACCGCGGCCGTCTCGGGCACGCGTTCGTCCCGGAGCACCCGCGCGGTGGCGTAGGCGATCCCGCCGCCGACGAACGGGACCGCGACCCACAGCGCCGCGATCTGGCGGTATTTCGCCCACGCGGGGTCGCCGCCGAGGGCGAGGCCGACGCCGACGACGGCGCCCGTGACCGTGAACGCGGTGGCGATGGGGTAGCCCGCGAACACGCCGACGGCGACGAGGAGCGCGGCGGCGATCAGTCCGACCGTCGCGGCGGGCGCCGTGAGCGTCGCGCCGTCTATCAGCGCGGTTCCGACCGCCTGGGTGACGTTCGCGCCCTGCAGGACGGCGCCGGCGAACCCGAGGATGCCGACCAGAAAGCCCGCCCGCATCACCGAGATGGCGTTCGCACCGACCGCGGGGGCGAACGGCGTCGACCCCGAGGAGCCGGCGCCGATCGTCCACGCCATGAACAGAGAGGCGAGTGCGGCGACGACGAGCGTCGCGATCGGGGCCATTCCGTTCGGCGGTCCGTCCCGACGGGCAAGGGGTTACCGGTCCCGGCGCGAGTCCTCGTAGCCGCGCTTGAATCCGGTGAGGGCTCTGCGGACGAGAAAGTAGAGAAAGAAGATCGTCCCGAGGACGGTACCGAGGACGACCAGGAAGCCGAGGTCGAGTTCCACGGCCGGAGGTGTGGGGGCGGGGACTTACCGGTTTCGAGCGAGCGGACCTCGTCACTCCGGAGCCAGAAGGCCGAAGGCCCCGACGCGCGTGCCGTCGGCATGGCGAGTTCCCGCGGGGTCGTGATCGCCGCGCTGGTCGCGAACGGCGCCATCGCGGTCCTGAAGTTCCTGGGCTTTCTCGCGACCGGGAGTCCGTCGATGCTGTCGGAGACGTACCACTCGGTCTCGGACACCGGCAACCAGGTGTTCCTCCTCGTGGGGCTCCGCTACAGCGGCAAGGACGCGAGCCAGGCACACCCCTTCGGCTACGGCAAAGCGCAGTTTTTCTACGCGTTTCTCGTCGCCGTACTCCTGTTCGGCATCGCGGGCTGGGAGAGCCTGAAACACGGCTACCACGCCCTGACACACCTCGGGGAGGCTCCCGGGACGGCGACGGCCACGCTCCCGGTCGTCGGCACCTTCGACGCCTTCTGGGTGAACGTCGTCGTCCTCCTCGGCGCCATCGGCTTCGAGACCTACGCGTTCGTGAAGGCCAACGCCGAACTCCGGCGCCAGATCGACCGCTACAACTGGACGGGCCTGCGCGACGCCTTCGGCAAGACCTCGGACGTGACCACACTCACCGCCTTCACCGAGGACGCCATCGCGCTGGGGGGCGCCGCGATTGCACTCGTGGGCGTGGTCGCCACGCGGTACACGGGCAACCCGGTCTACGACGCCGTGAGCGCGGCGATCATCGGCGTGCTCCTGATGTCGTTCGCGCTCGCGCTCGCGTGGGAGAACAAGCGGCTGATCCTCGGCGAGAGCGTCGCGCCGGGCGTCGAGGAGACGCTCCGGACGGTCGTCGAGAAACACGACGACGTCGTCCACGTCGACCGCTTCCGGACGATGTTCGTCGGGCCGAGACGCCTGCTGGTGACGGCGGACGTGAGCGTCAGCCCGGACCTCGACACGGCCGCGATCGACGGGGCGATCGAGGAGATCGAACGGGAACTGGAGGCCGCCGACGACCGGGTCGCGTTCGTCTACGTCGAGCCCGAGGCCTGAACCGCGCGCTCGATCCGGTCGACCGCCTCCGCGATCGCCTCCTCGTCCACGTCGAGGTGGGTACACAGCCGCGTGACGAACTCGCCGAAGGCGTTCGCGGCGACGCCCTCGCTCTCGATCCGCGCGACGAACTCGTCGGCGGTCAGGCCGGCGTCGGCCGAGTCCACCCGGACGATGTTCGTGTCCGGCGTCGGGGCGGAGAGCCCCTCGATCGCGTCGATTCCCGCGGCGAGCCGGGCGGCGCGTTCGTGGTCGACGGCGAGGCGGTCGACGTTCTCCAGCGCGAGGATGCCCGGCGCGGCGATCACGCCCGCCTGCCGCATCCCGCCGCCGAACAGCTTTCGAACCGTGCGGGCCGCCTCGACGAAGGACTCGGAGCCGGCGAGGATCGAGCCCACGGGCGCGCCCAGCCCCTTCGAGAGACAGAACAGGACGGAGTCGGCGGGCGCGACCATCTCGGCGGGGTCGGTGTCGGTCGCGACACAGGCGTTGAACAGGCGCGCACCGTCGAGGTGGACCGGCACGTCCCGGTCGTGTGCGGCGTCGGCCGCGGCAGCGACAGCGGCGGGGGGCGCGGCGACGCCGCCGCGGGCGTTGTGGGTGTTCTCCAGCCACAGGAGCCCGGTCCCGGCGCTGTGGCCGTCGGGCGCGACGTAGGCGTTCCGGACCTCGGCGGGGGTCGGGAGCGCGCGGTCGCCGGTGGCTACCGTCTTGGCCTGGAGGCCCGCGTTCTGTGCCAGCCCGCCGAGTTCCCAGAGGACGACGTGTGCGCGGTCGTCGACGATCACGTCCGACCCGCGGTCGGCGTGGACCCGCGCCGCGATCTGGTTGCCCATCGTCCCGCTGGGGACGAACAGCGCGTCCTCGCAGCCGACAGTCTCGGCGGCGCGGCGTTCGAGGTCGTTGACCGTCGGGTCGTCGCGGTAGACGTCGTCGCCGACCGGAGCGTCCCGGGCGGCGTCGCGCATCGCCCCGGACGGCCGCGTGACGGTGTCGGAACGGAGGTCGATCATGCGCGGGCAAGGGCGCCGAGGAGCAAAGGTCGTGCGGTCGGGGCGGCGAAACGTGGAAGGAACGCCCCCCCGTCGTTGGCCTATGGATCCACGCGTCAGGGACCACGCCGAAGTGATCGCGGACCACTCGACTGGCATCGAATCCGGCGACCAGGTGGTGATCGTCATGCCGCCGGCGGCCGAGGACCTGGCCGTCGCGCTCCACGAGGTCTGTGGCGACCGCGGGGCGACGCCGGTCTACCTGAACAACTCGGACCGTGCGAGCAGGGCGTTCCTCCGGGCAGCAGGAGACAGCGAGGAGGACGCGGAGTTCGAGACGCCGGACCACCAGCTCGCGCTCCACGAGGAGGCAGACGTCTTCGTCATCGCGCGAGGGGGCGCGAACGTCACGGAGCAGTCGGACGTGGCGCCGGCGACCAACGCCGCGTGGCGGCGGGCCTATCAGCCGGTGCAGCGCGAGCGGCTCTCGAAGACGTGGTGTCTCACGCAGTTCCCCTCGACCGGGCACGCACAGCTGGCGGGCATGAGCACCGAGGCCTACGAGGAGTTCGTCTGGGACGCGGTGACGATGGACTGGGACGCCCAGCGCGAACACCAGGCGCAGATGAAAGAGATCCTGGACGAGGGCGAGGAGGTGCGGATCCGGTCGGGCGAGGAGACGGACCTCACGATGTCGATCGCGGGCAACACGACGCTCAACGACTACGGCGAGAAGAACCTGCCCGGCGGCGAGGTGTTCACCGCGCCCGTGCGCGAGTCCGTCGAGGGCGAGGTCCACTTCGACCTCCCGCTCTACCGGCAGGGGCGCGAGATCGAGGGCGTCCGGCTCCGGTTCGAGGCGGGCCGCGTCGAGTCGTTCAGCGCCGAGCGCAACGAGGCGGTTCTCGAGTCGATCCTCGACACCGACGAGGGGGCGCGCTACCTCGGAGAGCTCGGGATCGGGATGAACCGGGAGATCGACCAGTTCACCTACAACATGCTGTTCGACGAGAAGATGGGCGATACGGTCCACATGGCGGTCGGGTCGGCCTACGGCGAGACGGTCGGCGAGGAGAACCCGGTCAACGAGTCGGCCGAACACGTCGACATGATAGTCGACACGAGCGAGGACTCGACGATCGAGGTGGACGGCGAGGTCGTCCAGCGGGACGGAACCTTCGTCTTCGAGGAGGGGTTCTGACGCCGGGCGACGGTCACGATCGATACATTAAAACCCGCGTGTGAGTGAGCGTCGCATGCTCATGCCGAAGGTGGACTGCCCGGACTGCGGGCGTGCGATCGCGATGCACGAACTGGAGGCGAAGACGGTGGCGCAGTCGAATGGGTTCGAGACGCGCTATCGCTGTCCGTTCTGTCGGTCCGACGTCGAGGACGTCCGCAAGCGACTCGCCTAGCTCTCGTCGTCGACGTCGAGTTCGAACTGCTCGTTCTCGAGAACGGAGTTCAGGACGACGCTGGTGTTGGACTCTCGCACCGACTCGTCGGTCAGGAGCGACTTGATCTGGTCGTTCATCTCGTCGGTGTCGCGGTACTTTCCGATCGCGATCACGTCGTAGTCGCCCGTGACCTCGTAGACGCTTGTCATCCGGGGCTCGTCGTGGAGGCGGTCGACGAACTCGGGGAGGGCAGTACCCTCGATCTTGAGCTGGACGACGGCGGTCACGTCGTAGCCGATAGCGTCGTAGTCGATCCGGGGGGTGTAGCCGAGGACGACCCCCTCGTCTTCGAGGTCGCGCAGGTGGTTCGAGACGGTCGTCACCGAGACGTCGAGGTCTTCGGCGAGGCTCCGGAGACTCGCCCGGCCGTCACCGAGCAGTGCGTTGATGAGACGCGCGTCGAGGTTTTCGTACGTCACAACCTTCGTACCCACCGCAGGGATTAGAAATTTACGAATGTTTAGTTCCTCGCCAGGCGTGGTGGTATTTGCGGGAATCGATAACCCTTTTATATCAGAGGTTGTCAGTCACGCCGTCGAGAAATGACAGGCTCAGACGCTCGCCCCGACGGCGGTTTGACCGCGGCAGAACAGGACGTCCTCGACGAGATCGAGGACGAGAACGTCGACTTCCTGCGTCTCCAGTTCACTGACATCCTGGGGACGGTCAAGAACGTCTCCGTCCCGGCCCGGCAGGCCGAGAAGGCGTTCACCGAGGGTATCTACTTCGACGGCTCCTCGATCGAGGGGTTCGTCCGGATCCAGGAGTCGGACATGCGGCTCAACCCGGACCCGGAGACGTTCTCGGTGCTCCCGTGGCGGAGCGACGACGATGGCAGGGCCGCCCGGCTCATCTGTGACGTCATAAACACCTCGACGGGTGAGCCGTTCGAGGGCGACCCGCGGTACGTTCTGCGGCAGGCCGTCACCCGGGCCAACGAGATGGGCTACACCGTCAACGCCGCGCCGGAGCCGGAGTTCTTCCTGTTCGAGGAGGACGAAGAGGGGCGCGCGACGACGAAAACCGGCGACGCCGGCGGCTACTTCGACCTCGCTCCGAAGGACCTCGCTAGCGACGTCCGGCGGGACATCATCTTCGGGCTGGAGGAGATGGGCTTCGAGATCGAGGCCTCGCACCACGAGGTGGCCGAGGGGCAACACGAGATCAACTTCGAGTACGACGACGCGCTCTCGACGGCCGACAACGTCGCCACCTTCCGCGCGGTCGTGCGCGCCATCGCGGCCGAACACGACCTCCACGCGACGTTCATGCCCAAGCCGATCCCGAAGATCAACGGCTCGGGGATGCACACCCACCTGTCGCTGTTCACCGAGAGCGGCGAGAACGCGTTCCACGACGACAACGACGAGTTCGACCTGAGCGAGACGGCCCACTCGTTCCTCGCCGGTATCCTCGACCACGCGCCCGCCGTCACTGCCGTCACGGACCCGACCGTGAACAGCTACAAGCGGCTGGTGCCGGGCTACGAGGCGCCCGTCTACGTGGCGTGGTCCGACCGGAACCGCTCGGCGCTCATCCGCAAGCCCGCCGCGCGGGTCCCCGCGGCCTCCCGGATCGAGGCACGCTTCCCCGACCCGTCGTGTAACCCGTACCTCGCGTTTGCGGCGCTCATCCACGCCGGTCTCGACGGGATCGAGCGCGGACTCGACTGTCCCGACCCGATCCGCGAGAACATCTACGAGTTCGACGAGGAGAAACGCGAAGAGTACGGCATCGACACCCTGCCGGGCTCGCTCGGCGAGGCCGTCGGAGAGCTAGAGGACGACGAGGTCATCAAGCGGGCCCTCGGTCCGCACGTCTCCGAGAAGTTCATCGAGGCCAAAAAGCAGGAGGCCGCCGACTACCGGCTCGACGTCTCGCAGTGGGAACTCGACCGGTACCTCGAGAAGTTCTAAGCCGCCGGCGTCACCACTTCTTTGCGAGCCGCGGCAGCGCGACGACGCCCCAGAGCATCGCCCCACCCCCGAGGAGCGACACGCCCAGCGGCAGGTCGGCCGTCGTCAGGACGGCACCGAGACCGACGACGGCGGCGATCGCCGGCGTGACGACCCGGAGCGAGAGCGGCGCGTCGCCGACGTCGTCGGGGCCCAGCGCGGCGCCCGCGGCCCCGCCCGCGACGACCGCCGTCGCACCGGCGACGACCACCGCCGCGAGTCCACAGCCGCCGGCGGCGAGGAGCGCGCGCCGCGGCCGGTCGAGCGCGACCGCGAGCGCCAGTCCGAGCGCCGCGCCCGCGACGACGTCGACGAGGTAGTGGACACCGAGGGCGACCCGGGAGAGCGCGACGGCCGCGACGAGGAGGCCCGCAGCGAGCCGTCGCCGGGTCGGGTCGACACGGTCGAACAGCCGCGCCGCGCCGCCGTAGACCGCGGCGGCACCGAGGGCGTGGCCGGACGGGAAGCCGTAGCCCGTCGCCGTCGCGCCCGGCGGCCGGGGGAGCGCGAACAGCCCCTTGAGTGCGAGGACGAGCCCCGCACTCGCCAGTCCGACCCCGACGAGCGTCGCGAACGCCCGGCGCGGCTCCTCGGCCACGGGCGGGGCACGCCAGTAGCCGACGGCCACGAGAGCGAGGAGGACGAGGGGGTCACCGAGCAGGGTGACGGGCGCGGCGAGCAGGTCCGGGACGGCGGCGATCGGCTCGTACGCAGACGACGCGCGGGGCGCGAGTGGGCGCACGCTCCGGCCTCACTCTCGCCGCTCTCTGACGGCGTCGTAGAGCCGGCGCGGCGAGCCGACGAGGCTGAGCGAGAGCCCGACGACGACGAACAGGGTGTAGAGCCCCAGGGTCGAGAGAAAGAGGACGATCATCGCGAGGATCGCCCAGCCGCCGTCGAGGAAGTAGAAGGCGCCGAGCGTCATCACGGTGCCGTACAGGAGGACGAGATAGGGCCCCCAGCCGCGGGCGTGGCCCCGACGCATCCGTCGGCGGACGTACCGCTTCAGTTCGGCCTCGAGCGAGGGGCGGTCGACGGTTCGGTCGCGCACGTCGGCCTCGAACTCGTCCAGGTCCGCGCGGACGGCGTCGAGACGGTCGGCCAGATCCTCGATATCCGGCGCCCCCTCCGGCTCTCGCCCATCCTCGTCCATCGTCGTCTCCGTCGGTGGCTCGCCCGACTGTTGTACCTGCCGGTCCGTCGGCTCGGCGAGGACGGCGTTCGTCGCCGGGCCGCGAGGAGGCGAGACGGCGGGGAGGCCTACCGCGCCGGAGACGCCGTACGCGAGCGGCGCGACCGGGCCCAGAGCGAACACCGCCGTCGACACGTCGCGGCCGTCGCCTCTCCCGGAGGGCCTCTCGGGCGACTACACCTCGCTCGTGGCCCGTCTCGCCTCGGCGACGGTCGCGGCCGTCTTGAACCGCGTCCCGCCGTAGTGCGTCCGCGAGGCCTCGTGGCCGGCCGCCCGGAGCGCCGCGAGGAAGTCGTCCATCGCGCTCGCCGGGCGGCCCCACAGCTCACAGAGGCGGTGCTGGTCGTAGTGGGTCGGCTCGTCGAGTTCGTCGCGCACGGTCGCGAGCAGGTCGCGTGCCTCGTCTGCGGTCCCCATCCCGTCGTCGACGGCGTCGCGGACGGCGTCTGTGAACGCCGGATCCCGCACGGGCCCGAGCCACAGCGGACCTGCCGTCACCACCCGGACGCTCCCGCAGGCGGGACACGTCTCGGGCGGGTTCGCGTGTGGCCCGCGCTCGTGGGTCCGTTCGAGACAGTCCTGACACTGGTGGCGGTGGCCGAGTTCGTCACGGGCGTCGTTCGCGCGCGAGGCGCTCCGGTCGAGTTCGAGGTAGGTCCGGACGTAGTGCCGGGAGGCGTGCGAGAGAATCGGCGTCGCGGCGACATCGTGGCGTGCCGCGGCGCGGACGAGCGCGGAGAGCAGGACCCTGAGCCCCATCTCCGGGTGGTCGTCGAGGTTGCGGGGCACCGCGTCGTATCGCCGGACGCCGGCGGCGAAATGCGCGCCACACAGCGGCGCGGTGTCGGTGGCGGTGACACAGACGAGGTTGCGCGCCCGCGAGCACGCGGCGTCCGCGAACGGAACGGGCGAGCCGAACGGGTCGAGATCCACGACGTCGAACGGCCCGTCCTCGTACAGGAGCGCGCGGGCGTCGCGCTCGACCACCTCGCCGTCGAGGTCGTTGCGCGCGAGGTTCTCGCGTGCGAGAGCGACGGCGTCTGCGTCGAGGTCTGCCCCGGTCACCTCGTAGCCGACGCCCGCGGCGCGGGCGGCCCGAACTCCGCTCGCGGTCATCGCGTCGAGGTACGACGCCGCACGCGGTTCGCGCTCGCGGTACGCCCGCAGGACTGCGACGGTCACGTCGCGGTTCAGCTCCTGCGTAGGGTTGTAGAACACCCCGCTCCCGGCGCCCTCGGCCGCCCCGTCGCGCACGTCGTCGACGGCGACCGTCACGGTGCCCTCCCGTACCTCTTCCATGGCCCGACGTGTGCGGCCGCGGCGAAACGACTGTCGGTCCGACGGAGACGGCCGGCCGACGACGCCGGAACGCCTTTCTCGTCCACGCCGGTAAGGTCGGAGGTGACGGAGGTCGACGACTGGCGGGCGGCGCTCGCGGAGGCCGGCGAGTTGACGGGGCCGGTCACCGAGGCCATCGTCGCGACCCACGGCTCGCGCGGGCGGCGCGCCATCGAGGCCGTCTCGGAGGCGCGCGTCAAGCGGTACCGCGACTTCACCGTCGTCGTCGGCCACGAGGACGAGTACGTCGTCGAGGACGGCGCCTGCACCTGCAAGGACAGCGAGTACAACCTCGACGCCGAGGACCCGGACGCGCTCTGCTGGCACGCGGTCGCCGTCGCCGTCGCGCGCCGGGTCGGCGAGGTAGACGAACACGACATGTGGTACTCGGACGTGCGGGACCTGCTCTAGACTTTTTACGCCCGGCTGTGACGGGCCCGCCGTGTCGAGCATCGACGAGAAGCGGGTGTACGACGACCGGGAGGGCGCGAACGTCTGCTACCTCGCGACCCGCGTCGGCGCCGTCCGTGTCGCCGTCTCCGACGACCTCGTCGGCGAGTACGGCGTCGTCCACCGGGGGGAGGTCAGAGACGTCGCCGTCGGCGGCGGCGTACTGGTCGTCGCGACGGAGGAGGACGTGGTCGTCGACGGCGAGGCGACGGGCGTCGGGGCCGCGCGTGCGGTCGGGACGGACCCGGCGGGCGAGCCGCTGGCCGTCCGTGACGACGGGACGGTCTGTCGGCCCGGCGACGGTGACCTCGGACGCGTCCCCGACGCGCGGGCAGTCGACGGCGGCCTCGTCGCGGCGCCGGACGGCGTCTACCGGGTGGGAGACGGCGTGCGTCCCGCCGGACTCGACGACGTCCGGGACGTGGCAGGCGGGGGGACGCCGCTCGCGGCGACGGCGGACGGCCTGTACGCGCTCGGGCCGGGGTGGACCCGGCGGGCGACGGGCGGGTTCGCGGCCGTCGCGCACGGCCCGGACGGCCCGGTCGCACTCGACGACGAGGGGGAGGTCCGCCGGGGCGAGGGGACCGACAGCGCGGACGAGGCGTGGAGCCGTCTGCCCGCGCTCCCGGACAGCGTGGCCCCCGTTGACTGCGGGCGGGGTGTCGGCGTCACCTACGTCGCGGGAGAGGAGGGACGGTTCGCCGTCCGGGTCGACGGCGGCGAGTGGCGGACGCGGTCGCTCGGGACGCCCGGTGTCCGTCGCCTCATCGTCGGCGACCCGAAAGGCGAAAGGGTGGGCGCGGGGTCCGACCGGACGTGATCGTCCCCGGCTCCCCCTCGCAGGCGCTCGCGGCGGCGCTCGCGGCGGCGACAGACCGGTCGCTCGCGGACACCGCCTACGACCGGTTCCCCGACGGCGAACAGCTCGCGGCGGTCTCCGACTTCGACGGCGAGGAGGCGGTCGTCGTCTGCGCTACCGTCGACGACGCCGCACACGTCCAGTTGCTCCAGCTCCAGGACGCGTGTCGCGAGGCCGGAGCGGAGCGGGTGACGACCGTGATCCCCTACATGGGCTACGCGCGACAGGACGAGGCGTTCGAGGCGGGACACCCGGTCTCGGCGCGCGCCGTCGCGCGCGCCGTCTCTACCGGCACCGACCGTGTCGTGCTGGTCAGCCCCCACGAGCCGGCGGTCGCGGAGTTCTTCGACGTCCCCGTGGCCGTCGTCGACGCCGCGCCGCTGCTCGCCGGGGCGCTCCCGGAACTCACGGACCCGCTCTTTCTCGCGCCCGACGAGGGTGCGGTCGAACTGGCGGCGTCGGTGCGAGACGCCTACGGCCGGGGGGTGACGGACCACTTCCAGAAGACCCGCCACAGCGGGAGCGAGGTGACGGTCCGCCCGCACGACACGGCCGCGACCGGGCGGGACGTGGTGGTCGTCGACGACATCGTCGCCACGGGGTCGACGATGAGCGCGGCGGTCGCGGGGCTGGACGACCCGGCGCGGACGCTCGTCGCCTGCGTCCACCCCGTGCTGGCCGGAGGCGCGCGGTCCCGGCTGGCACGGGCGGGCGTCGACGCCGTTCACGCCACCGACACGGTAGAGCGGTCCTGTTCCACCGTCAGCGCGGCGCCCGTCGTCGCGGACGCGCTGAGGTAGCGTCGCGTACGGCCCGGACTGAACCGTTCCCGGCGTACCGTCGTCTGGATGGTCCAGACGTGCGTGTCGAGGGAGACGACGCCGACGCCCGCGAACGAGGTGACCGGCCCGCGGGTCGGTGTGAGCGGGGGGCACGGGGCGACCCCGGCGACGGGGCGACGTGTCGGTCCCGCGCCAGGTACGACGGCCGGACAGCGATCCGCCGGCGGGTCGGCCGTTAGCTTTTGTCGCCCGCGGCCGACCGCCCGGATATGGCCCACGACTGTGTCTTCTGTTCGATCGTCGACGGAGCGATCCCCGCACACACCGTCCACGAAACCGACGAGGTCCTCGCCTTCCTCGACGCGAACCCGCTCGAACCGGGGCACGCGCTGGTGATCCCGAAGACCCACCACGGCCGGCTGGCGGACCTGTCTGCCGACCTCGCCGCGTCGGTGTGGGCGACCGTCTCCGACCTCGGTCCGCGGATCGAGTCCGCCGTCGACGCCGACGCCCTGAGCATCGGCGTGAACGACGGCGCCGCGGCAGGACAGGAGGTGCCTCACCTCCACGTCCACGTCGTGCCGCGGCGACAGGGCGACGGCGGCGGGCCGATCCACGCCGCCTTCCCGGGCCAGCAGGACGTCGACGACGAGGAACTGGCGGCGGTCGCCGAGTCGATTCGCGAGCGCGCGTAGACCCGGAGGTTTACCCCCGGTCGCGCACCGATCCGCACCATGTCGACGGGAGCGTTCGTGGGGGCGACGGGGGGTGCGGGAACGACGCGACTCGCGGTCGAGACGGCGGCGGTCCTCGCGACGACGGGCCGCGACGCCGCGGTGGTCGACGCCGCCTACGCGACACAGGGGCTCTCCGACCACGTCGCGGGGCGAATCGACCCCGATATCACGGCACTCACCACCGACGCGGCGGACGCGCCGCTCGCCGAGGGGCTGTACGACCTCGACGCCGACCTGCCCGGACGGGTGGCGCTCGCGCCGGCGCGGGCGTCGTTCGAGCAACTCGCCCGAGCGAAGATCCCCGCCGCCGCAGAGCGGTTCGCAGGACGAGTCCGGGAGGCCGACGAGCGGTTCGACGCCGTCGTCGTGGACGTCCCGCCTCTCGCCGCGAACCAGTCCGTCGCGGCGGTCGACGCCGCCGACCACGTCGCCGTCGTCGCGCCGGGGTCGACCCGTGGCGCCGACGGGGTCGGTCGGGCCCGCGCGCGACTCCGCGATGTCGGGAGCGGAGCCGACCTCGTGGTCGCGACCCGAGGCGACCTGACCGACGCAGACGTGAGCGTGCCGGCGGGCGAGGAGGGCGTCGACCCCCTCCCGACCGCACCCGACGGCGGGGCGTTCGGCGCGGGCGTCGCCGACGTCGCCGCGGCGCTGTTCGACGTGGAAGGAGACGTGAGCGGGTCGGGGAGTGGGCTACTCGCGGCCGCGCGCGACCGACTCTGACCGTCTATCGACTCTGACCGTCTATCGACTCTGACCGTCTATCGACTCTGACCGTCCACCGCGTCCGCGAGTCGGTCGCGCTTCGCCACGGTCGCCGTCCGGTCTGGCGTGCGTTCGCCCGCCGTCGCGTCGACGAGGCCGGGGTGTGGGTCGTGGGTCTCGACGTAGGCCGCGAGGGCGAAGGCCGCCTCGTCGGCGCCCGACAGCTCCCGCGCCTCGGTCCGGGAGAGGTCGCCCGCGACCCAGTCGCGAACGACCCGGCGGGCCGTCGGGCCGAGGGGCGAGACGCCGTCGACGCCACAGCGGTGGAGCGTCTTCGCGGCCGTCATCGGCGCCACGCCCGCCTCGCGGGCGCAGTCACCGACGCTCGTTCCCCGCCGGTATGTCTCCAGGGTCACCGCCGCCGCTGCGGGCGTACACGGCAGGGCGTCGGCGTGGGCCGCGAGGCGGTCGCGCAGGTCGGCGCCCGTCTCGTCGACAGTCGCGACGCCACAGTCCTGCTGTTCGTCGGTGACCTCGATCCCCGCCGCGATATCCGACAGCCCCATCGATCGACCGTAGCGCCCGCTTCGTACTAAAAACGTCGTACGGTCGACGGGACGGACCGAACACGCCGGCCGCATGACGTACCGGTTACCGGTACGTAGCTCGAACGCGAACGCGGCCGATACGGGCTGCCTATCCCGTCTTTAAATACGTCATCGGGCACGACGTTCGTGTATGGAGGCGACGAGTGCCTGTCCGGAGTGTAGTGGCGACGTGCGAGCCGACGGCGACGAGTCCGTCTGTGTCAGCTGTGGACTCGTAGTCGGGACGGACAGACTGGACCGCGGTCCCGAGTGGCGGAGCTTCGCGGACGACGACACGGACCCGAAGCGGACGGGAGCGCCGCTGACTCGCTCGCGGCACGACCGCGGGCTCTCGACCGAGATCGGGTCGGTGCGCGCGACGGGGCGCAAGCGTCGGCAGTGGGCGCGGCTGCGTCGCCAGCACTCGCGGACACAGATCCGCTCGAAACGCGAGCGCAACCAGGTGTACGCGTTCACAGAGATCCGGCGCGTAGTCGACCGACTCTCCCTGCCCGACCGGGTGCGTGACGGGGCCTGCTCGCTCGTGCGGTCCGCGCAGGACGCGGACCTGCTCCGCGGACGGTCGCTGGAGGGGTTCGCCGCCGCCGGGGTGTACGCCGCGGCGCGGATCCAGTCGGTTGCGCGGACGCGAGCGGAGGTGGTCGCGGCCGCGCGTGCGAGCGAAGCGGAACTCGAGGCGGCGTACGACGCGCTCAACCGAGAACTGGGCCTGCCGACCGGCCCGACCGACCCCGGCGAGTTCGTCCCGCGGTTCGCCAGCCGACTCGACGTCCCTGCCGCCGTCGAGCGCCGGGCGCTCGAACTCGCGGAGTCGACCGTCGAGCGCGGGATCGCGGTCGGGCGCGACCCCTCGGGCGTCGCGGCCGCCTGCCTCTACACCGCGGCGCGGGAGAGAGAGGGTGGCCTGACACAGGCCGAGGCCGCCGACGCCGCGGGCGTGACGCCCGTGACCGTCCGGAACACCTACGCCGACCTGCAGGACTGAACGCGACGCGCGAGCGCCCGGAACGCCCGTCCGCACTCGCTGTCGGGCGCGTGCGTCGGCACCGGCCGTTCGCACTCGACGGACCGACCGACCCGCGGGTCCGCGGGCACTGTCACCGCGGGCGCACCCAGCGCGCGCTCGACGGTCTCGCGCGGCACGTCGTCGACGACGCGGTTGCACGCCACGGCCGCGACCGGCGCGTCGAGCGCGCGGGCGAGCTCTCTCGTCCGCACCGCGTCGGCCAGCGCGAACCGTCGCGGGGAGGCGACGAGGACGACGCAGTCCGCGACCGCGAGCGGCGCCCCGGCGTCCGCGCGCATCCCGGCCGGGCAGTCGAGGACGGCGTCCTCGCCCGGCCCGAGGAGGGCAGCGAGGGCGTCGCCGAGCCGCGCCGGGTCCGCGGCGCGCGCGCCGGCGAGCGACCGCCCGCAGGGGAGGAGGTCGACCGGCCCGCTCCGTCGCGCCTCGTGTGCTGCCGCCCGGCCGGCGAGGACGTCGTGAAGCGTCGGCCCCCGGTCCCGCGGGAGGTTCGCCATCCCGAGGTCCGCGTCGACGACGACCGCGTCGAGCGACCCACCGAGGTTGTACGCCACCGTCGTCTTGCCGACCCCGCCTTTTCCGCCCGCGACGGCGACTATCACGAGAGCCTCTGGAGCGCGTCGACCGGCACCTCGGCGTCGGCCGCGCGGTCGGCCAGCGCCTCGGCCGCGGCCGCGAGCCCACGGAGCGCCCCTTCGTCGCCCGCGAGCGTCTCGTCGAGCGCCGCCGCCGCCGTCGGACCGCCGCGTTCGTCGACCACCCGCGCCGCCGCCGCGAGGTCACCGGCCGCGAGGGTCTCTGCGTCTGCGACCCGTCCGCGCACGTCCGCGAGCCACGACGCGACGGCAGGCGGGAGGTCCTCTGGCGTGTCGTGTCCTGCAGTCGGAGGCGGGGCGGCACCCGGCTCGTCAGTCTCCTCGGCCGAGTCGGGTGACCCCGCGTCCAGCCCGTCACCGGAAGGGTCGGTCGACGACGGCGCGTCTTCCCCGGCTCGCTCGTCGTTCGCGGCCGCGACTCTGCCGGCGGCGTCGCCGTTCGTCGTCTCCTCCTCGTCCAGCCGTTCGACCATCGCGGCCGCCGGCGCCGGCGGGTCGTCGGACGCCGGCGCGGACACGCCTCCTGCCGTCGCCACGTCGCCGTCGGTCGGTACCGCGTCTGCCGGCGGCGCGTGGTCGCCGAGCAGTCGGACGGCGTCGGCGGCGGTCGGCTCCTCGTCGCCCTCGCTCTCGGGTCGCCCCTCGTCGCGGACCGCGACCGGCGGGTCAGTCGGCGGGGCCGCGCAGGCGTAGCCCAGCGTGAGCCGGTCGTTCGCGGGGACGACACCCGTGTAGCCGTCGTCGTCCCAGCCGGGAGCGGGGACGCCGTTCTCGCGAGGGGGCTCGACGCTCCCGTCGAGGCGGTTCTCGACCCGGACCCGTCGGTCGACGGTCGTCTCGTTCTCGACGACGGCCTCGACGAGCGTTCGGTCGCCGGCGCGGTCCACGCGGCACTCGTGGTCGATCACGGCGACGGTGGTCCCGGCTTCGCCCTTCAGTTCGGGGGGGCACGGACGACGGGCGCGTCGAGGCGGTCGGCCGTCTCGCGGGCGCCGCCGAGACGGTCGGTCGCGACGACGACCGGCGCGGAGACGGCCGCGACACGGACGACTGCGAGCGCCGCGAGCGTCGGGTCACCCTCGTACTCCCCCGGCCCCGCGCCCGCCGTGCCCTCGCCCGGGAGCGTCCGGACCGCGGCCCGGAAGCGGTCGTAGACGGCGCCGGCGAGTCGTTCGCGCGCGGCCCGTTCGCGGTTCGCGAGCCGGTCTTCCAGCGCGAGCCGGTCCTCGCGTCGGTCCCGCGCCTCGCGGGCGCGTTCCTCCAGGGCGTCGAGGCGCTGTTCGGCGGCGATCCGTTCGGTTTCGGCCTCCGTCAGCGCCCGCGCCGCGGCCGCGAGGTCTGCGTCGGCCGTCGCGCGTGCGCTCTCGGCGCCGGCTTCCGCGAGCGCGTCGACCCGGCCACGGAGCCGCGCGACCCGTTCGCGGAGGCGCTCCTCCTCGTCGCCCGCGGCCGCGAGGCGCCGACGGGCGTCGGCCAGACCGAGGCCGGACCGGTCGTGGTCGGCGAGACGCGCCCGCAGCGCCTCGATCTCGTCGGCCTGCGGGGCCCGCTCGCCGAGCGACCGCGCCGCCGCCGCGAGCGCACCCCGGAGCCACGGCCTGGCCCCGTCGCGCACGACGCCGACGCGGTCGTGGACCGGGCCCGGCGGCGAGCAGTCGACGGTCACGCCCTCGACAGGTTCGCCCGCTATCGCGCGGCCGAGCGACTCGGCGTCGACCCCCAGGTCCGTCGCGTCGACCGCCTCGCCCCGGCGCTCGACGCCCGCGGCCGCGAGTCTCACAGCTCCGCGTCCCGCATCTGTGCCGGATCGGGGTGGTCGCGGCCGCGCGCGAACGCCGTGTACGGCGTACTCTCGGCGTCGCGGCCCTCGTAGGCCGCGGCCGCCTCCCGGACGCTGGCGGGCACCGAGTCGTACTCGTTCAGCGGCGCCGTGCGCTCTATCTGGACGTCGTCACCGTGTTTCTCGCGGAGGCGCAGGGCGAGAAAGGCGCCGAACTCCGTCCCGCGCAGGAGCGCCGCGCGGCCGAATCGCCGGACGACGACCTCATCGTGGCTCGCACAGACGTTCCGGAGCGTCGTCCGCGACGCCCGCGAGTAGGTGACGACCAGCAACACAAGGAGCGTGAGAGCCCGTCGCTACTTAGACCTGTTCGACTTCGGGGTCTCGCGCCTCGGTGAGCGCCACGACCCGTGCCCGCGCCTCGCGGGCGCTCGGCGCGACGACTATCGTCCCGTCCGCTGGACCGCCGACGGCGCGAAACGCCCGCAGGCCGGCCTGTTCGTCGCCGTCGAACTCCGTCGCGTACGTCCGCAACACGCCGAGGACGCGCTCCTCGGTCGCCGCGAGGTCGGCCTCGCCGTCCTCGAACGCGCGCAGGGCCTCCTCGACGTTCCGGAGGGCGCTGATTCGGTCCATCAGGTGGTCCGGAGGTGGTCGAGGCTCGGCTCGTACACCTCGCCTTTCTGCTTCAGGTTCTCTATCTCCTCTTCGGCCTTCGCGCGGTCGATCCCGGCCTCGTCCGCACGAGAGAGCACCTCGTCTATCGGCGCGCCCTCCTCGTACTCCTTCTCGACCTCCTGGATCAGTGCTCGGAGATTCTTCTTCCGATCCCGCTGGGTCTTCGACGTGCCCGTCTCGACGATATCGGCGTCGTACTCGCCCGTCTCGGGGTCGATCATGATGTCTTCCAGACACGATCGCACCAGTTCGAGCGCGCGCTCTGCGTCGGCCTCGTCGACCGTATCCGAGAGCCGGACACGCGCCGAGGCCTCGGCGAGACGGATGACAGCCTCCAGCTTCCGGGCCGTGATCGGAATGGGGTTGTCCTCGCCGGATCCTTTCATCCGGAAATCGACGTAGAACTCCTTGATCCGCTCGCGAGCCGCGTCGGTCAGTCGCGGGAAACAGCTCCTGCGCGCGTAGGCGATGTACTTCCGGAAGAGCTCCGGCTCGATGGCCGGCTCGACGGTCTCGGTAGCGCGTTCGATCTCGTCGTCACTGACCTCCGACATCGTCATCCGCGTACGCTGGGTGTTCAGCTCTCCGGCGTAGTTCGACTGGAGGATGTGGTCGGCGAGGCGCGAATCTTTCTCCTCGTCCTGCTCGTCCTGGACGATGAAGATCAGGTCGAACCGCGATATCAGGGCTGGTTCGAGGTCGATCTGCTCGGCGATCGGTTCGTACGGGTCGAACCGTCCGTACCGCGGGTTCGCGGCGCCGAGGAGCGAACACCGCGACTTCAGCGTCGCGTTGATCCCCGCCTTCGAGACGCTGATCTCCTGCTGTTCGAGCGCCTGGTGCATCGCCGAGCGGTCCTCCGAGTTGTGGACGACCATGCCGTTCGCGACGAAGTTGTGGGTCCCCGCGACGGTCAGGTCGTAGACCCGAGAGCGATCGTCGACGCCGGACGCCGGGACGGACTCGACGGACGCGACGCGTCGACAGGTTACGTCGGGGCCAGCGGAGCGGTCGGTGTCGGCCGTCACGACGCCGCCATCCGTCGCCAGAGACCCCACGTCTCGCGGCACGTACACCCGGTCACCGGGAGCGAGGTCTGCCGTCGCCCGCTCGACGCGCTCGCCGTCCTCGCGAACGAAGAAGGGGTGGTCGTCTGTCGCGGTGAGCCGTTCGCCCGTCGCCAGCGTGACCCGCGAGAGTTCCGTCGGCGCCTCGTACTCGTGAATCGCCTCGACGGGGCGCGTGACGAGCCGACCGTCCTCGGTCATCGTCCACACCGCTCGGTCGTCGACACCACGGATCGTCCGTCCGTTGGGGTGTGACTCGACGACGCCGTCGCGTGCCTCGTCGACGGCGATGTCGCGGATTCGCTCGATCCCGTCCGCGCCGTGGACCAGCGTCTCGCCGGTCACGCAGCGCATCTTGTCGAGTTCGTCGACTGCCGCGATTCCCTGGTCCGCGAGGACGAGTGCGCCCGCTTCGAGCGTCCACTGCTGACCCTCGCCGAAGTCGTCGCGGACCGCGGCGGCGGTGTTGTGTGTGACGACCCCGTTCCCGACGAAGTTGTGCGTCCCGGGGACCGTGAGGTCGAACACTTCCTTCTCTCCCGTGTCGGTCGCTGCGACGACCTCGTCCCACCGCAGCTCTGCCTCGACCGGTCCGAGGTCGACCTCGTCGAGCATCGTCCGGACGCGACTCCTGCCGGGGTTGTCGCCCCGACGGACGTTCTGGGAGTACGCGTCCGAGGGTCCGTCGCTCTGCGCGAGCGCCGCTCCCACGGGGAGCGTGTCGCCGCGCCGACCACCGTCGGAGGCGACCGTCCGGAGCGCAGTTCGCTTCGCCTCGACGTCGAACCCGATCCGCTCGGCGTACCGGTCGACGTCAGCCCCGGAGATCTCGACGAGGTGCTCGACGCGTTTCGACTCGATCGACCGTCCGTCGTCGGGGTCGTGCGTCCCACGGCGGTCGCGCTCCCGTGTGCGGGCGCGAACGCCGTACGTCTCCAGCATCAGCTGAACCTGACGCGCGAACCCCTCGCTGATCGTCGAGAGGAGGATGCTCGACCCGCCACGTTCCCGGGTCGAGACCGAGCCGTCGGCGTCCATCAGCCCACGGAGGAAGGCGTCGGCGTGTGCGCTCGTCGTCAGCGCCGGGTCGAGTCGGCGGTCGGCTTTCGGGGGCTGCATCCCGGCGTTGGCGAAGAGCCGCGCGATCGTCGCGCTGTCGACCCGGATGCGGGGGGCGCGGTCTTCCCGACGCTCGATCTCGACGCGCTTGTCGAACTGCGCTTCGAAGACGTCCGTAGCGCGCCGGAGAACTGACTCGTCGCCGTTCGAGAGCCGGACCGTCCCGCGGGTCCCGTCCCGACGGTCGAGGCTGATGTCGCCGTCGCCGAACACGAGTCCGAGGAGGTAGCTCAGGTCCTCGTCGAACGTCTCGGGGAGCGTGATCGACGCTCCGTGGCGGAGCGTCACCCGCTCGAAGCCGACGTCGGCGCGGGTCACGCCGAGTCCGTCGAGTACGGCGTCCAGTTTCTCGACCGGAACGTGCCGGGTCGAGAGCGTGTCGGAGACGAACGCTTCGCCGAGGTCGAGCGCCGCGGCGGCGTCTCCGAGCGTCCCGTATGCCTCGCGGAGCCGCCGGCGAACGAACGCGACCGACTCCTCGTCGAGTCGCACCGTCTCGTTCGTGAGTTCGAGGTACTCACGGACGGGCACCTCGGTTCGGTCGACGTCGTCGTACCGTGGCACGGCGACGTAGTCGCCCGCGTCAACCTCCGAGACGGGCGTCCACTCGATTCCGTCGGCACCGCACGTCAGGACGGGGGTGGTCCGCGACGCCTCGATCGTCTTGCCGTGTCCGGTCTCGATCCGGCGACACGGCTTCTCGGGCATCCGCCAGACGTGTGAGCTGTCCCGTCGTTCGATCGTGTCGCTCTCGCGGTCCAGCGTGTAGAGCGACAGGGAGCGCTCGGCCGCCGTCTCCGCCTCGACCGGTGCGTCGAGGTCCTCGGCCACGATGTCCTCGATCTGTCGGAAGCCGTCTGCCGTGTGGACGAGCGTGTCACCCGTGACGCAGAGCCCTGCGGAGGACGAGCCTTTCCCGGATGTGTAGACCGAGCGCGGCGCAACTTTCCGAAGGTACGACAGGAGCTGGGACTTTCCCGTGCCCGGATCCCCTATCAGGAGGATATGCATATCACCCCGGATGCGCGACTTGTCCGGGAGCTGCTTCGTGACGCCCGAGAAGAGCTGAAGCACCATCGCGAGCTTCTCCTCCTCGTAGCCGTAGATGGTCGGCGCGATGGAGTCGACCATCTGCTCGTAGATGTCGGACTCTCCCGAAAGCGAGAGGATCTCCTCGATGTCTGCGTCCGATATCTCCATGTCCTCGAACTGCTCGTCCTCGATCTGGACGCTCACGCCGTCCATGTAGAGGTCGAACACGGCCGACTTCTCCTGGCCTTGCTCCATCTGCTCGATGTGGAGAACGCCGACCACCGCAACGTGGTCGCCCGCGGTGACCTCTCCGGTCACGTCGTCCTCCAGGTTCACGTCGATATGCTGGGGCGTCTCACCGCCGCGGAGGCCCTCGGGCGACTCCTGGACCCGGATCTGCTGGGAGTCGACGAACTCCGACTGGTCGTGGTTGACGCGGAAGGGGCCCTGTCGCTCGCAGCCCTGGCACTCGTGGGGTTCCTGGAAGCTACCGTCGCTCTGCGGGATATACGTCATCGTCCCGCAGCGCTGGCACTCGAAGGCCGCCTCGACGACCTTCGGGCGTACGTCTGTCGCCTTCCGGACGATACCCCGGACCTCGATCATCCGGCCGATGTGGTCGTCGTGGACCCGGATGTCGCGGATGTCCACCGCGTCGCCGAGGTTCCGCAGGCGGACGTGCGCCCGGCCGAGTTTGACGTCGGCCGGGAGGTCGAACTGCCGCAGCGCCTCCTCGGCGTACTCTTGCATCTGCTCGGGCTGGGTCCGGTAGTCCTCCGCGAGGTCGACGTCGAACCGGTAGAGGTCGTCGTAGTCTACGTACAGCGAGCGCTGGTCGCTGGGGTAGCGCTGTGCGAGTTCGCTTATCTCCTCCTCGTAGTAGTTGCGATAGAAGCTATCGAACCGCTCGACGAGGTCTGCGTTCGCGCTCGCCTTCGCCATCGAGGCGGGATAACGCGTGATCGGTCAAGAGTGTTCGCACGCGTGGCGCGACCGGAGTTCCCGCGCGGAGGCGACGAACGGGAGTAGCGACGCGGAGCGACCGAGGAGAGGCGACAGCGCCGCCGGACAGACGCGCCGCTCGCCTCACTAGAACGAGACGTCCGTCTCGATGTCCTCGGTCGCCTCGCGGAGCCCGTCGTCCAGTTCCGTCAGGCGCTCGGCGAGGTCTGCGTCGGTCAGGAGCGCCGCGAACTCGGCGCGGAACCGGTCGTTGGCCCGCCGCGAGGCGGCGTCGGTCAGCGCCGCGCGGTAGGGGAGCGCGAGGTCGGCCGGGTCGCAGTCGAGGGTCGCGGCGGCGTCGCCGAGCGACGCGCCCTCGCCGACGAGGCGCCGGAGGTCGCGCGTCTCGACGCCCGCGGGCGGTTCGCGGTCGGCGTCCCGGACGAGGTGGAGGTCGAGGCGCGCGTCGCGGACGGTCGACTCGTCGACGTCGAGCGCGGCGGCGATCGCGTCGTCGTCCTCGCCGTCGTGGAACCCGCGCGCGACCGCGACGAGCGCCGCCACGTCGTCCGCGAGCGCGCTCGAGAAGCCGTCGCGCTCGCGCATCGTCGTGACGAGGGCGCGGACCCGTGCCTCGAGGTCGTCGTCGCGGCCGGCGAGCGTCCCGCGGTCCTCGGTCTGTTCCTCGGTCACGGCGTCGGTTCCCGTGGTCTCGACGAACAGGTCGCGGAGCGACTCGGTCTTCTCGTCCATCCGGGCCGGACGAGGCGTCGAAGCGGCAAAAGCCTGGTCCGGCCGCTCGTCTACCGAACGCTTATCCGAAGTTGACGAGACGGGGCGGGTATGGCCACGTCACAGGTCGACCTCGTCGGCGAGGAGCAGACGCTGAACCTCGCGCGCGCGGCGGTCGTCGCGGCGCTGACGGGGGCGACGGCGCCGGTGGCGCTCACCCACCCGCTCGCGCCGAGCGTCCCGATCACGCTCCAGACCCTCTGGGTGTTCCTCGCGGGCCTGATCCTCGGGCCGGTCTGGGCCGGCGTCGCGTTCGTCCTCTACCTCCTCGCGGGCGCTCTCGGCCTCCCGGTGTTCGCGGGCGCCGCCGGCGGGATCGGGAACTTCCTCGACCCGACGGGTGGATTCTTGATCAGTTTCCCGGTCGCCGCGGTCGTCGTCGGCCTCGTCGCCCACGGCACCGGCGCGCCGGACGCTCCGGGTGAGATCCCGGTCCCGCGAATCGTCGCGGCCGTCGCCGCCGGCTCGGTCGCCGTCTACGCCCTCGGCGCGGTCGGGTTTTCGGTGTTGACCGCGACGGCGCTCACCTCCGCGGTGGCGACCGTGGTCCTCCCGTTCCTCCCCGTGGCGGCGCTGAAGACCGTCGCCGCGGTCGCGATCGTCCGGAGCGACGCGCTCGTTGCGCGGTGAGCCCGCGATGATAGACGTCGCGGACGTCACCTACCGCCACGACGACGGGACGACGGCGCTCGACGGCTGCTCGCTCGCCGTCGCGGACGGGGAGACCGTCCTGCTCTGCGGGCCGAACGGCTCCGGCAAGACGACACTGCTCCAGCATCTGAACGGCCTGCTCGTCCCCGACGAGGGGACGGTGACCGTCGACGGGCGGGAGACGGGCGAACACCCCGTCCACGCCCGCACGGCCGTCGGGACGGTCTTTCAGGACCCGCGGGACGGCATCGTCGCGGCGACGGTCGGCGCGGACGCCGCGTTCGGTCCGGAGAACCTCGGGGTCGAGCGGGCAGAGATCGACCGACGGGTCGAGGCGGCGCTCGACGCGGTCGGGCTGCGCGAGCGGGCCGACACCCGGATCGAGGCGCTCTCGGGGGGCCAGCGCGCCCGCGTCGCCGTCGCCGGCGCGCTCGCGATGGAGCCGGCCCACCTCGCGCTCGACGAGCCGTTCGCGGGGCTGGACTGGCCCGCCGCGCGGCGGCTCCTCGCACATCTCGACGACCTCCGCGAGTCGGGGGTCTCGCTCGTCGTCGCCACCCACGACCTGCGGGACCTCGCGCCGCGGGCCGACCGGGTGGTCGTCCTCGAGGAGGGACAGGTCGTCCACGAGACGACGGCGCCGGCCCCGGAGGAGCTGCGGGAGTTCGGCGTCCGGCCGTGGTAGCAGTCGGGGGGCGGCCCGAGAGCTACGCCGCCCGGCTCGACCCGCGGACGAAGCTCGCGGTCCAGTTCGCGGCCGCCGTCCTCGTCCTCGCCAGCCCGCGAGCGGGGCTGAGCGTCGTCGTCGCGCTCGCGCTCGTCGCCTGCGCCGCCGCGCGGGTCGACCCGCTCGCGACGCTGTGGGAGGCCCGGGCGGTCGTCCCGCTCCTCGTCGCCGCGCCCGCCGTCGAGTCACTGACGCTCGGCCCGCCGTGGGTCGTGCCGGCCGACGCCGTCGACCCCGCCGTCGCCGTCGCCCGCGTCCCCCCGCTCTACCTCCTCGGCGCCGCTTACGCCGCCTCGACGCCGCCGCGGGAGTCCCGGGCCGCCGTGACGTGGCTCGTCCCCGGCCGCGCGGGCGTCGTCCTCGGGTCGGGGGTCGAACTCCTCTTTCGCCTGCTCCCGCGGATGCGCGCCGACCTCGTCTCGGCCCGCCGCGCGGCGAACGCCCGCCTCCTCGACCAGCGGAACGCGCTCGAACGGATCCGGGTGATCGGCGTCACGGGCGTCGCACGGGCGTTCCGCCGCGCCGACGCCCTCGCGCTCGGCCTTCGTGCGCGCGCCTTCTCGACGAACCCGACGCTTCCCACGCTCGCGCTCTCGCGCGCCGACGCCCCCGCGCTCGCGTTCTCCGTTCTCTGCCTCGTCGCCGCCGCTCTCGCCACAGCCTGAAGTGCGAGGCGTCCGCGCGCGCTCGTATGGAGTCGGTCGACGAGGACGAGGTCGGGTGGACAGACGTCGGCGACGACAGCGCCCGGTTCCGGCGCAAGCGCCTCGCGAGCGCCGCCCGCGGCGGCGAGCCGGCGCCCGACGACGGGCTCGGCGCGAGCCTCTACGAACTCCCGCCCGGCGCGGAGGCGTGGCCCTACCACTACCACGCGGGCAACGAGGAGGCGCTCTACGCCCTGTCGGGAACGGGACAGGTCCGCGGACCCGACGGCGCGGAGCCGCTCGAACCGGGCGAGTTCGTCCTGTTCCCGACGGGTCCCGAGGGCGCACACCGGGTCGTGAACGACGGCGATACGGAGCTACGATATCTCGTCGTCTCGACGATGCGTGACCCCGACGTGACCGTCTACCCAGACGCCGACGCGGTCGGGGTGTACGCGGGCGCGCCGCCGGGCGGCGACGGCGAGCGGGACGTCTCGGGGTATCTCCCGCGGTCGGCGCGGGTCGACTACTGGACGGAGGTCGCGGAGACAGAGGAGCGAGCGGGCGCCGACGGGGAGCGCGAGGACGGCTGACTACCGCGCCGGCGCCGACCGCCGCTCCTCGACGGCCTCGAGGAAGTTCTCGAACAGTCGCTTCGTGTCACAGGCCCGGTCGTAGTTCCCGGCCGTGACGCCGGTCAGCACCTCGTCTATCTCCGCGCTCGTCAGCATCTCGTGGTCGCGTTTCGTCTCCGCGATCCGCTCTGCCGTGTCGAGGTCGTACTCCGGGTGGAACTGGACGCCCCACGCCCGGCCCGCGCGGAACCCCTGTACCCCGTAGTCGTTGGCCGCGATCTGTGTCGCTCCGGGCGGGAGTTCGACGACCGCGTCCTGGTGGGTGGTGAAGGCGAGAAAGCGGTCGTCGAGGCCGTCGAGGAGGCGGTCGTCTTCCGACCGGGCGATCTCGCGGTATCCGATCTCGTAGTCGCCCATGTGTTCGACACGGCCGCCGAGCGCCGTCGCGAGCGCCTGGTGGCCGAAACAGACGCCGAGCGCCGGCAGGTCGTGGTCCTCGACGGCGGCCCGGACCCACTCGACGAGCGGGTCGACCCACGGCTCGTCGCCGTAGACCGAGGAGCGAGAGCCGGTGACGACGAAGCCGTCGAGGTCGAGGGCTCCGGCCGGCGGCAGCGGTTCGTGAGCGTCGAGCTCGACGAGGTCGGCGTCGAGTTCCCGCCGGAAGTTTCGGCGGGTCGAGTCGCCGTTGTAGGCGGCGACGAGCAGTGCGAGGCGCGGGCGATCGGTCATCTGTCTCCCCGTTGGCGACACGGGGACAAGTGCCTGTCCCCGCTACCCGTCGCTCTCGTCCTCGACGCGCTCGACGAACCCGACCAGCGCGTCGTTGACCGGCGCGGCCGCCTCACAGCCGACGAGGTGGCCCGCCCCGGCGACGCGCCGGCGGTCGCCGCGCGGCAGGTTCTCGGCGAGGTCCTCGGCGCTCGCGACGGGCCAGACGGCGTCGGCATCGCCGTGGACGACCAGCGCGGGCGTCGTGACCGCGACCAGGCGGTCGGAGACGTCGACGTCGAGCGCCGCCGCCTGCCGCCGCGCGACGGCGGGCGAGGGGTCGTCGTCGCGGCGCCACGCGACGATCTGGTCGCAGACGTCGGGGTGGCGTTCGCGGAACTCCGGCGAGAGCGCGGCGTCGAGCGACGCCCGGAGTGCCCCAGGGTCGCCGGGAGGAGCGAACAGGGGCGAGGGGTCGACGCCGCGGCCGCTCGCGCCCGACCCGAGCAGGCAGAGCGACCGGACCTCGCCGTCGAGAGCGAGCGAGAGGGCAACGAGGCCCCCGAGACCGAATCCGACGACGTGGGGACGGCGGGCGCCGGCGTCCGCGAGGATCGCGCGCACGTCGCCCGCGAGCGTCGCGAGGTCGCAGTCGTCTGCCGGCGGGCCAGACCGGGTGCCGCCGCGGTACTCCGCGACGACGACCGGCCGCGGGCCGGCGAGCGCCGGGGCCTGCCACGCCCACTGCCACGCTCCGAACCCGCACTCGCCGACGAGGACGACCGGCGGCCGGTCGCCCCCGCCGTCGTGACCGTAGCCGACCGTCGTGCCGTCGGGGGCCGTCGTCGTCGGCATCAGAGTATCCCACCGTCGAACGAGATGAGGAGCGTTCCGAGCGTGACCGCGACG
>JBDGTD010000002.1:0-40315 GCA_042217165.1 Haloferacaceae archaeon
TGCTGGTCTACGACCAGGAGTCCATCCGCAACCCCGAACGGAACGTCCCTCTCGCCATCTACGCGTCGATCGTCATCACGATCGTTCTCGACGGGATGATCGCCATCCTCGTGTTCAGTTACGCCAGTATCGACCAGATCGTCGCGAACCCGGAGGTGGCGGTCGCGTTCGCCGCCAAAACGTTCATCGGCCCTGCAGGGTTCTTCATCATCGCGGTGTCTGCGCTCCTCTCGACGGGTAGCGCCATCCTCGGGACGCTGTTCTCCTCGGCTCACTTCGCCAAAGGGATGATCCGGGCCGGGCTGCTCCCGGACCGAACCGGCAACACCGAGGTCGGCGGAGCGCCTGCCCGGACGACGGTCATCCTCGGCGCGCTGACCGCTGTGCTCGTCGTGATCGGCGGGCTGGAGGGGATCATCTCGTTTGGGTCGCTGATGTTCATGGTCGTCTTCGGGGCGATGAGCTACCTCGCGTTACAGCAGCGCGGCCGCGACGACGTCAACCCGATCCCGCCGCTCGTCGGTGTTGTCGGCTCGTTCGGCGCCTTTCCGATCCTGATCTGGAACATGTACACGAACGAGCCGGCAGTGTTCGGGACCGTCGTGATCACCGCCGTGGCGGTGTTCGCGGTCGAATCGATCTACTTCGGGCGCGAAACGATCTGGGCCGGTGTCGAACGGGGCGGGCGGACCGTTGCTGACTTCGCAGCCGGCCGGCGGACGGACACGGAAAAGGCCTCACCCGAGGAGTCGAGCAACGATTAGTGGCCACAGTAACGCACATGCATGGGAACTCAGCGCACGACAAGTCGGAACGAACGCGCCGATACGATACCGTGCTCGTCCCTACTGACGGGAGTGAGTGCGCGAGAGTCGGGGCCAGACACGGCGTCCGCATCGCAGACGGGTTCGATGCGACGGTCCATGCCGTCCATGTTATCGATGTGGGGGCCGGGCTCACCCCGCTCGGACTCTCTCAGAGGACACCAGCGAGAGACGACCAGCGAGCCGCCGGTGAGGAACTGATCAACAGTGTGGCCCGCCTCGGAGACGAGATCGGCGTGACCGTCCGGACTGAACTCATTGAAGGGAATCCAGCCGAGTCGCTTCACGACTATGTGACGAACAATAGTATCGATTTCGTGGCGATGGGAACGCGTGGTCGGAGCAACATCGAGCGGCACCTCCTCGGCAGCGTCACCGAGCGGGTGGTCCGGACGTCACCGGTTCCGGTCCTGACGGCACGGACCGAGAACGACCTCGAAACTCCTGTCGAACAGGACTACACTGATATTCTCCTCCCGACCCGTGGTGGAGACGGCTCCGAACTCGCGGTCGACCACGCAGTGAGTATCGCCGCGCGGTTCGATGCGACGCTGCACGTCATCTACGTCGTCGACGTTCGCTCACAGGCGGCGAAACACGACACCTACGAACTCGGAGAACTCGTCGACGAGCTCCGGACGGCGGTCACCGACGCGGTTACCGACCGAGCGGACGAGGCCGGCATCGACACTCGAGTCGCCATCCAGCAAGGGACTCCACATAGTGCGATTCAGCGGTACGCGGACGACCACGGGGTCGATCTCATCATTATGGGAACGCACGGTCGCGGGCGTGTCGAACAGTTCCTCCTAGGGAGTATCACTGAACGAACAATCCGGACGGCTGACGTCCCAGTCGTCACCGTCCGACTGGACGAGTGGTTCAGCGCTGACGGGGGGGAGGGAACGTAATGACCACAGACGCGTCGGAGAGGGCCAGCGACGGGGGGACGGCGGCCAGTGAAGTCTCTGATCAAGCCTCGGCGGGGACGGCGGGTATCGAGTCGAGCGACAACGTGAGTGAGGAACTGAATCCCGAGATCGGTCTCCTTGGTGCGCTTGCGATCGGGGTGGGGACGATGATCGCGGCCGGCATCTTCGTCCTGTCCGGCCTCGCTGTCGAGAAAGTCGGGGCCGTCGCCATCCTCTCGTTTATCATCGCGGCCTTCGTTGCTGCCTTCACCGCTGCGGCGTACGCCGAATTCTCCTCGATCTATCGGGAGAGTGGGGGCGGGTACATGTACACCGCCAACACCTTCGACAACAACCTCACCTACATTATGGGCTGGACGATGATTCTCGGCTACCCTGCAAGCGCCGCCTTCTACCTCGCCGCCTTCTCCGACTGGTTCTACCGGTTCATCTACCCGGCGCTGAGCATCCCGAAAGCTCTCCCGTTCTGGATTCCGGGCCTCGCCATCCTCGCCCTGCTCGTGTTCGTCAACATGCGTGGCACCGAGGAGTCCAACCAGTTCCAGATCGTCGTCACCGGGCTGAAAGTCGCGCTGTTGCTGCTGTTCCTCTACGGTGGGCTCCAAGCACTCGATGTGTCGGTCGTCCAGCAGTCGATCGCCGAGAACATCGGTGAGTTCGCTAACATCGGGCTGACCAGTGCGCTGGTGTTCATCACGTTCTTCGGGTTCTCCGCGATTGCGACCAACGCCGAGGAAATCAAAGACCCCGGAGACACGATCCCGAAGGCGATCTATCTCAGTATGGGGATCGTGTCGGTCATCTACGCGCTGGTGGTGCTGGTCATCGTCATCGCCGTCAACAGCGACGCGTTCGTCCAGTTCCTGGCCGCAAACGTCGACCTCGGCGGAGCGGACGCAGCCGAGTATATCGCCACACACGGCGAAGTGTCGATGGGGTACGCCGCCCGGTACTTCCTCGGACTCCCGTACAACGCCGGCTTCTACGTCATCATCGTCGGGGCGCTGTTCTCGATGCTGTCGGCGGCCAACGCGACGATCATGGCCGGCTCACGGGTGAAACTCGCCATGGCACGCCGGGACCACCTCCCCCAGCGCTTCGAGGAGATCCATCCGAACTGGAACACGCCGTACAGGACGGTCCTCCTGACCGGGAGCCTCATTTTCCTCTACATCTTCGTGTTCGCGGTGCTGTTCGGCGAGACCGGAGGGTCGGCCCCACTGTTCGGTGTCCACCTCGGGATCGAGGGGCTCGCACAGTTCGCCAACTTCCTGTTGATCACGGGCCTCTCCGTGGTCAACGTCGCCCTGGTGGTCAACCGCCGCAAGTACCCCGACATCGACCGCGGGTTCCGAGTGCCGCTCGTCCCGATCATTCCGGCGATCGCCGTCCTCGCCAACATTGCGCTCATCGGGACTATCGTCACCGATACGGTCGGGCAGTATGCGGTCGCACTCGGGATTCTGGCTGAAGTGATCGGTGTAGGCGTCTGGTTCGCCTGGAAGAGCCGCACGCCGCCTGTCGAGCAACTCGAAGAGGAGACCCCGACAGCGGTCGCGGAGTACACCAGTCCCGGCGGCAGCGGGTATCAGATCGTCGTCCCGATCGCCAACCCGCGCAATGCACCTCAGTTGATGCGCACGGCCACGACGCTTGCCGCCGAGAACGACGGCGAGGTTCTCGTGATGAGCGCGGTCACGGTGCCCGATCAGACACCGCTCTCGCGGGGTCGTGAACGCGCTGACGAGAAACGTGACGTGCTCGACCGGGCGATGGAACTGGCCGAGGAGAACGATGTCCCGGTCGGCGGGACGATCCGGATCGGCCACCACGCCGCCGACGCGATCGTGAACACAGTCGCCCAGCACGACAGCGACGCCGTCCTCCTCGGCTGGGGCGGCGAGCGATCCGGGGGGAGGGACGTGATCCTCGGATCGACAGTCGACCGGGTCGTCGCCGATGCCGACTGCGACGTCTACGTCGAGAAGATCGGGATGGAGGACGAGCCCGATATCGAGTCCATTCTGCTGCCGACCGCCGGCGGCCCCCACGCGGAACTCGCGGCCGAGACGGCCGCGGCACTGGCCCGCGGGACCGGAGCGACGGTTCGCGCCGCGTACGTCATCGACCCGGACGCCAGCGAGGAGGAGTACGCGCAGGCCCGGTCTCTCCTCGCGACGGCAACCGAGGCGTTCGAGGCGGGTGGAGTCGTGGAGACGGACTTGCTCGAGAGCGACGATGTCGTCGGAGCACTCGTCGACGAGAGCGGCGACCACGACCTCACGGTCATCGGGGCCACCAGAGAGGGAGTGATAGGGCAGTTCCTCTTCGGGACGATCCCCGAGACTGTCGGCGAGCGCGCCCCGACCACGGTCCTGATGACCCGCCGGAACCTCGACACGAGATCCAAGCTTCGACTGGCGCTCGACAAGTTCCAGCAACGACTCACCGGGCGGTCGACGGCGATAGAGCGGGTGGAGAACCGGTCCGAAACCGGCGGGTGATCCCGACCCGCTATCAGACACGGTCCCGGGGCCCGCCGAACGGACTCTGTTCGTCGCTGAGAGCCGCGGTCTGACGGGGACCACGTCCCCGCTATTTTTCCATCGCGACCGGGGCACACGCGGGCGACCACGCGGATGCGCCAGGAGCGAACAGGCGGCCGGGACGTATGCGGTCGTCGACTCCGATCCTCAGACGTTCGTCCAGGCGGCACAGACCCTCGCGTTCGAACGCGACGGGGGCGCCGACGGCACCGTCCAGAGGCGGATGCTGCGCACCGAGAGCCCCGAGTCGGCGCTGCTGGACCGGACGGACGGCTGTCGAGTACGCCGACTGGACGGGCACGAATCCGAGTGCGGCGGAGACATCTGTCCGCCTCGACGTCCCGGCGGCTGTCACGCTCGGCGAAGCGAACGGACGGTGACCGTCTTCGAGAGCGGATCGTTCGAGTCCTACCAGCGGGACGCCCTGGGGGAGACCGACAGCCCCCGCGCGCCGACCGGCGCGGCTCACGCTCTCTCGGGGACATCCCATCACCCGGGATCCCCGCGCACCGCAGAGACGGGTGGAAGTGGCCGGACTCCCGCCGTCGACACGCAGCGGACCCCGTGCGAACGGTTGCCACGGGCACTACCAGACGGTGGGGGTCAGGTCGACCACGGTCCGACGGTCTGTGACACCGGGCGGACGCAGTTCACCCCCGGCCCGAACTCCGGGCCTCTCTCGGCGTGCAGAGATAGCAACCCGAACGCGCACACGCTGAGGGACGAGTACACCCGGGGGTTCACGACCCGCGGACGGAGTAGTAGATGCTCCCCAGGCCGAGTCCGATCAGGAGCGACTCTATCGTGTAGAGGATCAGAAGCGTCGGGCCAGTTATCTCGTAGATCCCGATAATGGCGGGCGCGTAGATGACCTCGGCGACGGTGCTGAGAGTGACGAGTCCGAACCCGAGCGTCGTGTAGTTCAGATTCGACTTGCCGACCCGCCGGCGCGCCTGGAAGCTCAGGTAGGTGAGGGCGCCCCCGATGGCGAAGACGAAGATATTGCTCAACACCAGCATCCAGAGCGTGGGTAAGCTACTCGTCATTCGTCACTCCCGGACTCGTCTTGCTTTTCCGGCCCTTCGAGGTCCTCGATGAGTTCGGCGAACTGATCCACCGTGTCTTTCTCGATGTCGATGTTGACGTTGAGTTGCCCCTCGTCGACACTGATCGTGATCTCGTTGAGGTCACTCCTGTACTCGTTGTACTGCGTCCCGTCGGGGTCGCGCGTGAGTTCCTCCGAGAGGAGGTCGTAGTCTTCCATGGCCTGGATACGTCGGTAGATGGTTGCCAGGGACCGGTCGCAGATGTCGGCCAGTTCCTTGGCCGACATCGGCCGGACGCTCGTGGCAACCAGAATGCGACGGACGTCCTCGCTGGCCAGCACGTCGAAGATATCATCTGGATCCCACGCCTTGCTCACATTCCTCTGTCCGGAGACGATGGGCCCCCGTCGAATCGAGGGGTCGAGCGTCGGTGCATCCGTTCGATACCCCGACGTACAGCGCCCACAGATATAATCTCCCGCCATAGCGTGACGGCCGGCTGGACAGCTCGCGTAAAAAGGACGCGTCAGACCCGCCCTCCGAGGCTGTGGGTCGTCACCCGGCCGGAACGCCGGGCGACGCGACCCGCGGCCTCAGTCGGCCGCGGGTGCCGCGGCGCGGTCGGTCGCGCTAGCGAGCGCGCGCTTCGTGTACGCCTCCAGCAGCGTCGCACGGAACTCTGCCGAGGCCTGAAGATCGGACATCATCATCGTCTCGTCGAGGCCGTCGGTGGCGACGTCGGCCGCAGCCTCGAACGTGTCGTCGCCGAGTGGCTCTCCTTCGAGCGCCCCCTCGACAGCCTCCAGACGGACCCCGTGGTCGAGCACGCCGTTCGCCCCGAGGCGCGCCGACGTGACGGTTCCGCCGTCTGTCTCTATCCGCGCCGCGACGCCGACCATCGCGTAGCCCGAGGACGGCGAGGGCTTTTTTGCGTACGCGCCGAGGGCGTCGGCCGCCGACGGGATCTCGACCCGCGTCACGATCTCGCCGGGGTCGAGCGCGGTCGCGTACATCCCGAAGAAGTAGTCTTCGGCCGGGATCCGCCGCTCGCCGTTCGGCCCCTCGGCGACTATCGTCGCGTCGGCGGCCAGCGCCGCCCCCGGGAGGTCCGACGCCGGGTCCGCGTGCGCGAGGTTGCCGCCGACCGTCCCCCGGTTTCGCACCTGTTCGTCCCCGACCTGACTCACGGCGTCGGTGAACGCGGGCGCGTGTTCGTGGGCCGCGTCGACGTCGAGCAGGTCGCTGTAACTCGTCATCGCGCCGACGACGAGTGCCCCGTCCTCGACCTCGACCCCGTGGAGCGCGTCGATATCGCCCACGTCGATCAGCACGTCGGGACTCGACAGCCCGCTTTTCATCGCCGGGAGGAGGCTGTGCCCTCCCGCGAGCAGTTCCGTCTCTTCGCCCGAGTGTTCGTCCAGGAGGTCGACCGCCTCCGCGACGCTGTCGGCCGCGTAGTAGTCGAACTCGTCGGGGAACATCAGGCGTCACCCCCTCCCTCTCCGTCCGCGTCGGGGCCAGACGTCTGCCCGCCGTCCGCTGCTGCCCCGCTCTCGACGGCCGACCACACCTTCTCGGGCGTCATCGGCATGTCGACGTGGTCGACGCCGAACGGGTCGAGCGCGTCCGAGACGGCGTTGACGATCGCCTGCGGCGCGGCGATGGTCCCCGCCTCGCCGACGCCCTTGACGCCGAGCGGGTTGACCGGACTCGGCGTCACCGTCGACTCCATCTCCATCTCGGGGACGTGTTTGGCCTTCGGAACCGCGTAGTCCTGCATCGAGCCCGTGACCAGCGTGCCGTTCTCGTCGTACTCCGCGCTCTCGTAGAGCGCCTGCCCGACGCCCTGGGCGATCCCCCCGTGGAGCTGCCCCTCGACGATCTTGGGGTTGATCTGGTTGCCCACGTCGTCGACGGCGGCGTAGGTGTCGAACTCGATCTCGCCGGTCTCGGGGTCGACCTCCACTATCGCGACGTGGGTGCCGAACGGGAACACGAAGTTGTCCGGGTCGTAGAAGGTGGTCGCCTCCAGCCCCGGCTCCACGTCGTCGGGCATGTCGTGGGCGAGGTAGGCCTCCTGGGCGACCGACTGGATGCTGATCGAGCGCTCTGGCGCGCCCGCGACGTGGAACTCGCCGTCTGCGAACTCGACGTCCTCGGGGTCGGCCTCTAGCTGGTGGGCGGCGATCTCTCGGGCCTTGTCGACGACCTTCTGTGCGCTCTTGACGAGCGAACTCCCGCCGACCGCGGCCGACCGCGAGCCGTAGGTGCCCATTCCCTGTGGGATCTCGTCGGTGTCGCCCTCCACGACCTCGACGTCGTCGTAGTCGACGCCGAGTTCGTTCGCGACGATCTGGGCGTACGTCGTCGAGTGGCCCTGCCCGTGTCCGGACGTGCCACAGAACGCGGTGACGGTGCCCGCAGGGTGGAAGCGCACCAGACTCGACTCCCAGAGCCCGGCCTGCGCGCCGAGTTGGCCGGCGAGTTCAGAGGGCGCGAGGCCACACGCCTCGATGTAACAGGAGAAGCCGATCCCGAGGTACCGCCCCTCCTCGCGGGCCGCCTCCTGTCGCTCGCGGAACTCGTCGTAGTCCACGAGGTCGAGCGCGCGGTTCATCGGCTTCTCGTACTCGCCGCTGTCGTAGACGACGGCCACCTCCGTCTCGTATGGGAAGTCGTCGTCGTCGACGAAGTTCCGCTTGCGCAACTCGACGGGGTCTATCCCGACCTCCTTCGCGCCGAGGTGGATCAGGCGCTCGAGGACGAACGACGCCTCCGGACGCCCGGCACCGCGGTAGGCGTCCACGGGCGTGACGTTCGTGAACGCGCCGGTGACGTGGCAGTGGATCGCCGGGATGTCGTACTGCCCGGAGAGGAGCGTTCCGTACAGGTACGTCGGGATGGAGGGCGCGAACGTCGAGAGATACGCGCCCATGTTCGCGCGGGTGTCGACGCGCAGACCCTGGATCCGGCCGTCCTCGTTCATCGCGATCTCGGCCTCCGTCTCGTGGCCGCGCCCCGGCGCGTCGGTGAGATACGTCTCGGAGCGCGTCGCCGTCCACTTGACCGGCCGTTCGAGGAGCTTTGCGGACCACGCCACGAGCGCCTCGTCGCCGTAGTGGTGGATCTTCGAGCCGAACCCGCCGCCGACCTCCGGCGCCCGCACGCTCATCTTGTGTTCGGGGTGGCCGATCACCCCGGACATCAGCAGGCGGTGGAGGTGGGGGTTCTGCGTCGTCATCGCCACCTCGAGTTCGTCCGAACCGGGGCTGTAGTCCGCCACCGCCGCCCGCGGCTCCATCGCGTTCGGGATCAGGAGCTGGTTCGTCAGGTCGATACTCGCGGTGTGTGCGGCCGACTCGAAGGCGTCCGCGGTCTTCTCCTCGTCGCCGATCTCCCAGTCGAACGCGACGTTGTCCTCGGCGTCGTCGTGGAGGAGCGGCGCGTCGTCGTCGAGCGCCTCGTCGGGGTCTGTCACCGCGTCGAGGCGCTCGTAGTCGACCTCGACCGCCTTCGCGGCGTCGGCGGCGGTGTAGCGCTCCTCCGCGAGGACAACGGCGACGGCGTCACCCTGGTACCGGACCCGGTCTTTCGCGAGGATCGGGTGCGAGACGTTGTTCAGGCTGTCGAGTAGCCACCCGGTCGGGAGTTCGAAGCTCCCGCCGCCGGGCGTGTCCTCGCTGTGGAGGTCCTCGTGGGTGTAGACGCCGACGACGCCGTCCATCGACTCCGCGGCGCTCGTGTCGATCCCCTCGATCCGCGCGTGCCCGAACCGGCTCCGCACGACCGCCATGTGCGCGAGGTTCGGGGGCTGGATGTCGTCGGTGTACTCCGCCTCGCCGGTGAGGAGCGCGGGGTCCTCCCGGCGCTCGATCGCCGACCCGAGGATGTCCGCGGCGTCCACGTCGTCCGGATCGACCGAGTCGACGCTCACGCCTGCTCACCCCCCTCGTCGACCGTGCCGCCGTCTGCCACCGCGCCCGAGCCCATCGACTCCGCGGCGTTCTCCACCGCGTTGACGATGTTCTGGTAGCCCGTACACCGACAGAGGTTCCCCTCCAGCCCCTCCCGAATCTCCTCTCGGGTGGGGTTGGGGTTCTCCTCTAAGAGCTCTACGGCGGTCATCATCATCCCGGGCGTACAGAACCCGCACTGGAGGCCGTGTTCCTCCTGGAACCCCTTCTGGATCGGGTGAAGTTCACCGTCGTCGGCCAGCCCTTCGACCGTCTCGACCTCCGCGCCGTCGGCCTGGACCGCGAGTGCCGTACAGGATTTCACCGCGTCGCCGTCGACCCGGACCGTACAGGCGCCACAGAGGCTGCTCTCGCAGCCGACGTTCGTGCCCGTATAGCCGAGGTCGTCGCGCAGGACGTGTGCGAGGAGCGTCCGTGCCTCGACCGTGAGGTCGTGTTCTGTGCCGTTGACCGTCAGCGTGATGTCGTGTTCTGTCATGAGTTCTTGGACGACCGCCCGAGTAGCCTGTCGACCATGCCTCTGTCGTCTGTCTCCTCGGCCGCCGGCGCCGCGTCGGCGAGCTGCAGATCCCGGAGGCGCGACTGGACCTCCGAGAAGAAGCGTTTCACAAGCCGGTTCGCCACCGGGTTGATCACCCGCTGGCCCATCCCGGCGACCTTTCCGAACACGTCGGCGTCGGTCCCCCACTCGACTGCGACGCCGCCGTCGTCAGTCTGGCTCAGCTCCATCCACGAGGACATCTCGAACGAACTGTCGCCCGAGGTGCCCTCGCCGGAGGCTTCCATCCGCGGCTGGTCGCGCTCGTCGATGCGCACGACCGTCTCGAAGGTCGGGTTGACCGGGCCGACGCTCACCTGGACGAGGGCGGCGTACCACTCGCCCTCCCGAAACGCCCGCTCGGCGATGACCTCCGGGGTGCCCGTCAGCTCTCTGTCCGCCTCGTCTGCCGCCGCCGCGAGCTCGTCGAACGCTACGTCGTCGCTCTCGACGTGGCGGAGGAACTCACAGCCCGGAAGCGCGTCCGCGATCAGAACGGGGTCCGAGAGCGCGAGCCACACCTCCTCGACCGTCGTGTCCTCCAGTTCGAACGTTCCGTTGAAGTTCATCAGCCGGTTCTACCTCCTGCGCGTGCCTGTCAGGCACATACATACGACAGGGATCCTATGTAATAATAAATGTATGGTGGGCGAACGGGTCGGTCGGCGTCCTACCGAATCACGTGCACTGCCGGCGCCGGGACGGCGACCTGGACGGCGTCGCCGGTCCGGAGCGACAGCCGTTCGAACCGTCCCGGCCGGACGCCGGCCACGACCGAGAGCGGCGCGTCGTCGAGTCCGACGACCACCCGGTACTCCGTCCCCTCGTTCAGCCAGCGCTCGACGGTCCCCGGGAGGGCGTTCTCGGCCTCGACCGCCTCCGCCGGGCCGGCGACCTCGACCCGCGACGGACGGACGCAGGCGGTGACCGTCCCCTCGGCCGGGTCCGGATCCGGGTCTGTCGCCCGGAGTGTCGCGTCGCCGACGCCGAGGGTGAGGCCGCCGTCCTCGCGGCCCCTCACCGTCGCCTCGAAGGCGTTCTCGGTCCCCGTGAACCGCGCGACGAACCTGTTCTCGGGGCGGTCCAGGAGGTCGGCCGGCGTCCCGACCTGTTCGATCGCCCCGTCCCGGAACACCGCGACCCGGTCGCCGACCGCCGTCGCGGTCCGCTGGTCGTGCGTGACGTAGACGACGGGCACGTCGAGGTCGTCGAACAGGGTCCGGAGGTCGTCCCGGAGCCGTCGCCGGATCGGCGCGTCGAGGCTCGACAGCGGCTCGTCCAGGAGGACGGCGTCGGGGTCGGCCGCGAGCGTCCGGGCGAGCGCCACCCGCTGGCGCTCCCCGCCCGAGAGCGACGCGGGGCGGCGGTCGAGGACGCCCTCGATCTCGAGCAGGTCCGCGAGTTCCGCGACCCGGGCTGTCTCGCGCGCCGCGTACGAGACGTTCTCGCGCGCGGTCATGTGCGGGAACAGCGCGCCGTCCTGGAAGACGAGTCCGGTCCGGCGGTCCTCGATCGGTCGCCCGTCGAGCGACCGGCCGTCGAGGGTGATCGACCCGCTGTCGGCCGCGACGACCCCCGCGACGAGCGACAGGAGCGTCGTCTTGCCGCTCCCGGAGGGGCCGAGGACGGCGAGGACCTCGTTCCCGACCGTCAGGTCGACCGGCCCGAACGCGAACCCGTCGTACCGCTTCGCGAGCCCGGAGAGCGCGAGCATCAGTCGAGCGGCGTCTCCCCGAGGGCGGTCAGCGCGACCAGCGTCGCGACGGCGACGCCGACCAGCACGACGGCGACGGGGAACGCCTCGTCGACCCCGAGCGTCGTGAACGACACCCAGATCTGGACCGGCAGTGTCCGGGGGTAGTACGCGAGCGTCAGCGTCGCGCCGAACTCGCCGATCGCCCGGGCGAAAGCGAGGGTGACCCCCGCGAGGATCCCCGGCCACGCCAGCGGGAGCGACACCCGGCGGACGGTGGTGAGCCGGCTCTTTCCGAGCGACCGCGAGGCGTGCTCCAGGCTCCGGTCGACGCGCTCGAAGGCCGCCTTCGCGGCCACGACGACGAACGGCGACGCGACGAACGTCTGGGCCAGCACGACCCCGGCGAGCGACCGCGTGAGCGGGACGCCGGCCGACGCCGCCAGCCGCCCGACCGGCGTCCCCGGCCCGACGACGGTGAGGAGGACGAGCCCCCCCACGACCGGCGGCAGGACGAGCGGGAGGACGACGACCGCCGTCACGACCGTCTTCGCCCGCCCCTCGGCGTGTGCCAGCCAGTACGCGAGCGGGACCCCGAGCGCCGTCGCGACCGCCGTACTCGTGGCCGAGGAGACGAGCGAGGTGGTCGCGGCGGCGGCCACGGTCGGACTCGTCAGTCGGTCGAGGACCGCGGCGGGGGGCTGTCCGACGACCAGCGCGAGGAGGGGAACGAGGTAGTAACAGAGCAGCACGGCCCCGAGCAGGTAGGTGACCGGGAGCCAGTCGACCCGCTCGCTGACCCGCTGCCCGACGCTCGTCGCCGCCTCAGTTCGCGATCCCATCTGGCACGTCTCCGCGGTACCGCGGGTAGTCGTCGGGGACGGCCAGGCCGAACTCGGCCAGGTACGCGCCCGTGGTGTGTGCGCCGAACACGTCGCGGGCGGCGGGCCGGTCGTGGCGGAGGGTCGACGCGTAGCTGACGACGCCGCCCGTGACGACCTGTCCGCTCGGGAGTTCGTACGACGCCGACGCGTAGCGGTCTGCGTACGCTGGGGAGCCGAGGTCGACCTGTGGCGGCAGGTCGACGAACGGCAGGTCTCGCTCGACGGCCATGTTCCGGTAGACGACCGCCGCGTCGAGCGCCCCCGCCTCGAACTGCCCCAGGAGCCGCGTCTCGGGGTAGACCTGGTCGCGGTCGGGCACCGTCTCGCGGAGATTCTCGTCGAGCCCGTAGTGGTCGCTCGCGAGTTCCAGCGCGAACAGCGTCCGGTAGCCCAGCGGGTCGAGATCCGGGTCCGTCCGCCCGAACGACACCGCCTCGTCCGCGAGCGGGCGGAACCAGCCGTCCGACCCGGCCGCGCGCACCCGCCGTCCGCCCGTCGTGTCGGGGTTGTAGGCCACGACGAGCGAGTTCGTCGCGAACTCCACGTACCACGCCGGCGAGAGCGGCGCCTCGAACAGCGCCACGTCGGCCACGGAGACGATGTCGGGGTCTCGCTGTCCCTCTGCGACGAGGCGGGCGACCGCCGCGGAGCCGCGCGCCTCGACCCGAACCGGACGGTCGACCGCCGGCCGCAGGCCGTACTCCAGCGCGTTGTTCAGGCTCCCAGCGGCCAGCAACGAGGTCGGGCGCCCGCGGCCGCTGGCGGCCCCACACCCCGCGAGGCCCGTCAGCCCACCGGCGAGGCCTGCGAGGACCGCGCGGCGCCGTGTCGACGCGGCGAATCGAGACACGGAGTCGAGGAGTATCGCTTCACCATTTAGTTTATCTCAAACGGTTTCGTTTGACACGCCGTGGTCGACACGGACGAGACGGTCCTGACCGACCGGCAGGTGGAGGTGCTCGCCCTCCGGGAGCAGGGTCTCACTCAGCAGGAAGTCGCCGACGAACTGGGCACCACGGACTCGAACGTGAGCGCCGTCGAGCGGGCCGCAGAGACGAACGTCGAGAAGGCACGCCGGACGCTCGAACTCGTCCGGACGGTCCGTGCGCCCGCGAGGGTCTCCGTCGAGGCCGGGACGAGCTTCGACGACCTCGTCTCTCGGGTCTACGACGCCGGCGACGAGGCGGGCGTCACGGTGTCTTACTGCCGACCGGAGCTGTACGCCCACCTCTACGGCGCGCTCGACGGGTCGGTGTCGCGCAACCGCCTCGAGACTGCCGTCACCGTCGGCCTGACGCGCGAGGGCGAGGTGAGGGTGTTCGCGGACGAGGCGTGAGTGGGGCCTGCGGCGCGTACACCGTAGTTCGCTCTATCGAATCCGTCCGCCGCTGACCGCACCTGACCGAGAGAGACACGCGACGACGCAGACGACCCTGTTCGGGGGACACCCCACAGGTCCGGCTGGCCGTCTGCGTCGACGCCGGGTGCCGACCGCTCGCCCGGGTGCGGTCTCGGCGCGTGCGCGCCCGGCGGGCCCACGCCGAGCCCGTAGTTCGGCCGGACGCGTCCGTCTGCCGCCCTCACGACCCGGTGTCGTGACTCGATCACTACTCTTTTAGGATAGCCTAAACCATGGCGTGTACGAATGGACCGCAGCGCCGACATCTGTGTTGTCGTTCCGACTATCAGGGAGTACGAGTGTCTGCGCTCGTACTTCGAGAACGCCCGGGACCACGGGTTCGACCTGGACAGGCTGTTTGTCGTACTCGTCACCGAGGAGTTCTGTGACACGGACGGAATGCGGGCGATGCTGGACGAGGAAGGGGTGTCGGGGGCGGTGTTCGACGAGACAGCGCGCGAGGAGTGGTTCGAGGACCACGGCCTGTCGGACTACACGCACCTGATTCCCGAGGCCAGCCACGCCCAGACCTCGTTCGGGCTGCTCTACCTCTGGGCGAACGACGAGTTCGACTACGGGGTGTTCATCGACGACGACACGCGGCCACGCCCCGAGCACGACTTCTTCGGGACGCACCTGCGCAACCTGTCCTACCGCGGGTCCCTGACGGCGGTCGAGTCCGACGAACAGTGGGTGAACGTCCTCTACCAGGGGGAGAACGACCTCTACCCGCGGGGCTACCCGTACTCCGCGATGGACGAAGAGCTTCGGGTGGGGTCCACGCAGGTCGACGAGGTGGTCGCGTCGCAGGGGCTCTGGACGAACGTTCCGGACCTCGATGCCGTCCGTATCCTCATGGACGGTGACCTCCGCGGACAGGCACAGACCCGGACGAGCCCCGAGGACTTCGGAGACGACTTCGTCGTCGCCGAGGGGAACTACCTCACCGTCTGCTCGATGAACCTCGCGTTCAAGCGGGAGGTCGTCCCGGCGTTCTACCAGCTCCCGATGGACGACAACCGCTGGGACGTCGGCCGGTTCGACGACATCTGGTCGGGCGTGTTCCTGCAGCGTGCCTGTGACGTGCTCGGCAAACACATCTACAACGGTGCCCCGCTCTGTGACCACAACAAGGCGCCCCGTTCGACGTTCGACGACCTCCAGAACGAGGTCGCCGGCCTGGAACTCAACGAGCACCTCTGGGCGGTCGTCGACGACGCCGGAGACGACGCGGAGTCGTACGCCGGCGTGTTCCGGGCGATCGCCGACGAACTCGCGGCCGGCGACTGGAGCGACTGGAACAACGGCGAGTTCCTGAACCACTGCGGGGAGTGTATGCACGACTGGCTCGACTGCCTCGACGCCATCGAGACGCGGCGGGTCGTGGCGGGGTCGGCAGCGGCCGACGACTGACCCCGAAGCACAACCGTTTAGTAATTTTAGGATAGCCTAAACCCCATGGAACGAGACGACCGTCTCAGCCGTCGCAGGGTGCTCGGGACACTCGCGGCCGGCTCGGTTGCCGGGCTGGCCGGCTGTGGTAGCAGCGGGTCCGACGCCGACTCCTCGCAGACCGTCGACGTACCGGCGCTGAGTGCGTTCAGAGGCTCGGGGGCACTCGTCGAGGAGCGTCCCGCTCCCGGCGGGACCTCGATCGACGAACTTCCCGACCTCTCCGGGTCGTTGAACCTCTACATCGGCGGCGGGGAAGGCGGTATCTACTTTCAGTTCGTCGAGATGCTCCAGGAGATCTATCCCGAGTTCCAGGTCTTCGCGAGCAGCGCCTCGTCGTCGTCGCTCGCCCAGACGATCGTCGAAGAGGTCGAGGCCGGGGCCCCACAGGCCGACGTCTTCTGGTCGATCGACGCGAGTTCGCTCGGGTTCGTCGCCGACAACGACGCCTACGAACCGCTCCCGGACGAGGTCGTCGCTCCCGTCCCGAGCGGCTTCCAGGGCGACGACAACGCGTGGGTCGGCGTCGCGGGCCGGGCCCGGAGCATCCCCTACAACACCGACGCGCTGAGCGAGGACGACATCCCCAGCAAGATCCAGGAGGTCCCGAACACGGACGCGCTGCGCGGAACGATGGGCTGGGCGCCGACCTACGGCGCGTTCAAGTCGTTCGTGACCGCGATGCGGCTCTCACGGGGGGAGCGTGCCACCCGGGAGTGGCTCGTCTCGATGCGGGAGGCGGGAACCGAACAGTTCCCGAACGAGTTCGTCGTCGCCAGTCAGGTGGCAGACGGCGCGCTCGACGCGGGGTTCGCCAACCACTACTACGCCCTTCGGGTCAAAAACAGCCGCCCCGACGCGCCGCTGGATCTCGCGTTCACAGAGAACGACGCCGGGGCGCTGGTCAACGTCGCCGGCGCGCTGCGAATCGAGGGAACGGAGAAAGACGAACTGGTGAACAACTTCGTTCGCCACCTGCTCTCCGCGGAGGCCCAGGAGCTATTCACGACTGTCAGTTTCGCGTATCCGATGATCGCCGGCGTTGCACCGCCGGGGGACCTGCCCACGGTCGACCAGTTGAACCCGCCGGACATCGACCTCTCGAGGCTGTCGGATCTCGAACCGACGCTCGACCTCATGCGTGAGGCCGGCGTGCTGGGCTGAGAATGGACGTTCGAGATCGGGTCACGTCGGCGAGTGCGCGCGTGTCCGAGGACGAAGCGACCGCTCTCGGCACCGGCCTGACACTGCTCGCGGCCGCCGTCGCCGCCGCGCTGGTCCTGCCGCTCGGGTGGCTCGTCGTCGACGTGTTCGACCTGGGGGCACGAGCGGTCGACCTCACGGTTGCCCCGACGACGCTGCAGGTTCTCGTACGGACCCTCGGGCTGGTCGCCGTCGTCACCGCCTCGAGCGTCGTCGTCGGCGTCCCGCTCGCGGTACTCACCGTGCAGGCCGAGATCCCGTTTCGACGGTTCTGGACCGTCGTCGCCGCGCTCCCGCTGGCCGTCCCGAGCTATCTCGGTGCGTTCGCCGCCGTCTCCGCGTTCGGCCCACGCGGCGCCCTCGCCGAGGTGCTGTCGCCGCTCGTGGTCGAGTTGCCGTGGCTGGCCGGCGGCTGGACGGTCGTCCTCGACGTGCCGATACCGACCGTCTACGGGTTCTTCGGTACTGCGCTCGTGCTGACGCTCTACACCTACCCGTACGTGTTCCTCACCACGCGGGCGTCTCTGCTGTCGCTCGACGCCTCGCTCGTCGAGGCGGCCCGCACGCTCAACTCGGGGCGGTGGGACGCGTTCAGGCGCGTCACGCTCCCCCAGATCACGCCCGGCGTCGCCGCCGGGGCACTCCTCGTTGCCCTCTACACGCTCTCCGACTTCGGCACGCCCAACATCATGCGCCTGGAGGTGTTCACCCAGTTCATCTACGCCCGATACAACGCGTTCATGCGGGACTACGCGGCGCTCCTGTCGCTCCAGCTCTTTGCGGTCACGGCGGTGATACTGGCGGTCGAGTCCAGAATCGGTATCGACGAGACCAGCGCGTACGCGAGCCGTGGGAACGGAGGCACGATCTCCCTGGACCTCGGCCGCTGGCGGTATCCGGCGATGCTCCTGCCCGCGGGGGTCGGCGTCGTCGCCATCCTGCTCCCGATCGGCATCTTCGGGATGTGGCTCCTGCGTGCCGGCCCCGGATACGCGACCGGCTCGATGTCGTTCTCGTGGGTCTACGGGCTGCACTCGGTCTACGTCGCGCTGCTGGCGGCTGGCGGGGCCGTCCTCGTCGCGCTCCCGATCGGCCTGCAGTCGGCCGTCTCCGGGTCCCGACTGGCGGAGATCGCAGACCGTGCGCCGTACGTCGGCTACGCCGCCCCGGGGATCGTCCTCGCGATCGCGCTCGTGAGCTTCAGTCTCGACGTCGTTCCGGGCCTCTACAAGACGATTCCGCTGCTCGTGTTCGCCTACGTCGTCCGGTTCATGCCGCAGGCGATCGGGTCGATACGGGCGTCGCGGATGCAGGTCGACCGCCGACTCGTCGAGGCGGCCCGCACGCTCGGCCGGTCGCGGCTGAGCGCGTTCCGGTCGGTGACGGTGCCGCTGATCGTTCCGGGAATCGCGACCGGGGCGGCCCTCGTCTTTCTCACGACGATGAAGGAACTGCCCGCGACCCTCATCCTCCGTCCCCTCCGGTTCGACACGCTCGTCACCTACATCTGGCGCGTACAGGAGGCGGGGCTCTACGGGCAGGCGGCCGTGCCGGCGCTCGTGCTGGTCGTCGTCTCCGGGCTCTCGATGGCGGTCATCCTCGCACAGGAAGGTGGCCGGGATGCCGACCGGTGAACCGCGGACGGAATCCGCGACGCCACGAGGAGCGCCGGCGCTCGGCGGCGGACCTCTGAGCGTGCCGTGTGTGGGTGACGTCCGGGTCGAGCCGGCCGCCGACCGCCGGCTCACGCGGCTCTCGGGGGGCTGACGTGCGGCGCCGGACCTACCGCCTCGCGGCCGCGGCGGTCGCACTCGTCGGTGCACTGGCCGTCTGGACGGTTGCCACGCGGGTGTTTCCGTACCACTCGCTGAACCACGACGAGGCGGTCTACCTCCAGCAGGCGGCGATGCTGCTGGAGGGACAGTTGACCCTCCGGCCGCCGCTCGAGGAGGTGTTCCGGCCCTGGTTTTTCGTCGAGGACGGCGACCGACTGTACCCGAAGTACACGCCGGTCCCCGCCGCGATGTTCGCGGCCGGCCGGCTCGTCGGCGGCGTCCGGCTGGCACTCGCCGGAATCGCGGCGGCCAGCCTCGCGCTCGTCGTCGCGGTCGTCGACGAGGTCTTCGACCGGCCGACCGGGCTGGTCGCCGGCGGGTTCGTCCTCGCGTCGCCGCTGTTCCTGATCGACTCGTCGGTGTTTCTCCCGTACGCGCCGACGACGCTCCTGAATCTCCTGTTCGCGTACGGCTATCTCCGCGCGGACCGAACCGACGACCGTCGGTGGGCGGCCGTCTCCGGGGCGGCGGTGGGTGTCGCTTTCTTCGCCCGCCCCTACACGGCCGTCCTGTTCGCGGTGCCGTTCGTCTGTCACGCGCTCTGGTCTCTCTACACGGACCCGCGGGCGGCGCTGGGACGACAGGCCGTCGTCGCGACAGTCGGACTGGCCGGCGTCGGCGTTGCGCTCGGCTACAACGCCCTCGTCACGGGCTCGCCGTGGCTGTTCCCGTACCAGGCGTTCGCGCCACAGGACGGGCTGGGATTCGGCCACCGGGAGATCCTCGCCCACGAGATCCGCTACACCCCGGAGCTGGCGGTGCGGGCGAACGGCAGACTCGTCGTGCTCTTTTTTACGGAGTGGATCGCCGGCGGGATACTGGGTGCCGCGCTCGCACTCGTCGGGGTCGCCCGGGCCGTACACCGGCGCCCCTCGGCCCGTGAGGCCGTGATCGCCGGGCTGTTCGTCTCGGTCGTCGCCGGAAACGTCTACTTCTGGGGGAACGTCAACATCCTCGGCAGTGTCGACCGCGCCGGGGACGGACTCGTCTCGGCGCTCGGGCCGTACTACCACTTCGACCTGCTCCTCCCGACGGCGGCGTTCGCGGCCGCGGGCGTCTGCTGGAGCAGCCGGCTCCTGTACCGTACGGTCGACGGACGGCTCGACCGGCGCCTCGCCCGCACGGCGTTCGTCGTCGTTCTGGTGGCGGGAGCAGGCGTCGCCGGGGCGGTCACGGCGGACAACCTCGACGAACGGATCGACGAGAACATGCAGGCGACGAACACCTACGAGGACGTCTACGAACCGTTCGAAGGGGGGCCGCCGAAGCGGTCGCTCGTCTTGCTCCCGGACCCGTACGGCGACTGGCTCAACCACCCGTTTCAGCCCCTCAGGAACGACCCTGGGTTCGACGGGCGCGCCGTCTACGCGGTCGGCGACCGCCCCTTCGAGACGGTCGAGGAGTTTCCCGACCGGCGGGCGTACCGCTACGTCTATCGCGGGGGGTGGGCGCCGTACGCAGGCTCACCGGAGGACGCTCGTCTCCAGCGGGTTCGCGAGGTCTCCGGCTCTCGGGTCCGTCTCGACACCACCGTCGGCGTTCCGGGCAGGGCGGTCGGCGTCACGGCTCGTATCGCGACCGACGAGGGGAGCGCCTACTACGTGGCGTCTAACGCCTCCGACAGCCTCGACCTCACCCTCACGGTCGCCGACGGGGAGGTGTCTGCGGCGGGTGAGTTCGACCCGGTGGACGACAGAACGGTCGCCGTCGACGGCCGGGCCACCGTCCGGGTGACCGTGTTCGTCGACTACGGCCCCGGCGGCGGGTTCGCGTACAGATTCGAACTCCCGCTCGCGGTCTCCGACCGGCGTATCCGCGCCCTCACGCCGCGTATCGAGCGCTGTCGCAACGCTCGCGCCTGTGGGGGGGCAGCGGCGTACGTTCCCGCGTCGGCGCCCGACGGCGTCTTCGTCCGGAGCGAACTGCTCGCCGACGAACCCAAGTCCTAAGATTAGGCTGGCCTAATCTCGCTCTCATGAGACTGACCCGGCGCGACGCGGTCGCGGCGCTGGCAGCGGCCGGCGTTGCCGTTGGGGGAGGGGGTGCGCTGTTTCGTTCCCTGGACGAGGGCCGACGAGACACCAGCGGGCGCGAGGGGGCGTCCGACCGGCCGATCACCGACGACGGGCTGACGACGCTGGTCGCTGCTGCGGCGGTGCTCTATCCGTCCGAGGTCGAGAACGTCGAGTCGTTCGTCACCCGGTACGTTCGCGGGCGGGCGGACGACGAGCCGGCACACGTGGCGGGCATCGCGGACGCGGTCACGTATCTCGACGCGTACGCCGAGTCGTGGTACGACGAGGCGTTCGCGGCGCTCGACCCGTCGGTACGAGAGGAGGCGCTCCGACGGATGAACGCCGACACCGCGGAGCCCGACCCGGACGGCTCCGACGTCGAGCGCGTCCGGTACTACGTCGTCAACGAACTGCTGTTCGCGCTGTACACGACGCCGACCGGCGGCGAACTGGTCGGGCTCGAGAACCCACAGGGACACCCCGGCGGACTGGCCAGTTACCAGCGAGGGCCGCGGTCGTGACGGGAGCCGACGACCGAACTCCCTCGGAACGAGTCGACGTCTGTGTCGTCGGTGCCGGCCCGGCGGGCGCGCTGGTCGCACACAGGCTCGCCGAGCGCGGACACGAGGTCGTCGTGCTGGAGGCCGGCGAGCGGTTCGACTTCGACGACCGGCTCGAACGGATGGAGCGGACGATTCGGCCGGCGCACGGGCCGCTCTCGGTCTGGGAGATGGGCGGCGAACGAGACGCGTACTCCTCGACGGGCGAGCGGGTCTACCCGCTCAACCGGGCGCGGGTCAAAGGCGTCGGCGGCACGACGCTCCACTGGCAGGGGATGGTGATGCGCCTGCACGAGCGCGACTTCGAGAGGCGCTCGCGGGACGGCGTCGCGTCGGACTGGCCGATCGACTACGAGGACCTCAGACCCTACTACGCCCGGGCGGAGGAGACACTGGGTGTCGCCGGCGCGTCGGACAACCCCTTCGCACCGCCGCGCGAGACGCCCCACCCGATGCCCGCGTTCCCGCCGTCGTACAGCGACTCGGTCTTCGCCGAGGCCTGCGAGCGTCTCGGCGTTACCGTGCATTCGGTCCCGAACGCACGCAACTCGGAACCGTACGACGGAGACTCCCGGTGTGTCGGCTACGGAACGTGCAAGCCGGTCTGTCCGTCCGGCGCGAAGTACGACGCGACCCGAACAGTCGAGCGCGCCGGCGAAGCGGGCGCGCGGGTGCTCGACCGCGTGCCCGTACAGCGGCTCGAACACGACCGGTCGGGGCGGGCGGTGGAGGCGGCCGTCTACGCCACGCCCGACGGCGAGACGCACCGACAGACGGCTCGCCAGTTCGTCGTGGCCTGTGGCGGCGTCGAGACGCCACGGCTGCTCTTGCTCTCGGACTCCGAGACCTATCCGGACGGACTCGCCAACTCCAGCGGACTCGTCGGCAAGTACTTCATGGACCACCTGTTCGTGGGCACCGGCGGCCTCCTCGACAGACGGACCCGCCAGAACCACGTCGGCTTTCTCACGAGCGAGACCCACCAGTTCTACGACGACCCGGCCGAGGGGACCGAGCAGGGCGTTCCGCGGGCCGACGCCGACCGCTCCGCGTTCACCCCGTTCAAACTCGAGTTCCTCAACTACGCCGGGCCGTCCCCGGTCGAGATGGCACTCGAGGGCGAGGAGTTCGGCGACGACCTCCTCGCGTCGCTCCGGGACGGCTACGGACACAGTATCGCGATGGGCGGACTCGTCGGTCAGCGCCCGCGAAAGGAGAACTACGTCGGTCTGGACCCGTCGACGACGGACGACCACGGGAATCCGGTTCCCGACATCCACTGGCACGTCGACGACGCGACGCGGCGCTCGATCCGGCGCGCGAACGAGATTCAGGAGGCGGTTCTGTCCGAACTGGACGCCGAGATCACCTGGCAGGTCGGCCCCGAGACGACCGGCCCCGCGTACCACCACATGGGGACGACACGGATGGGAACGGACCCCGGGGAGAGCGTCGTCACGCCCCGAACCCGCAGCCACGACCTCGACAACCTCTGGGTCGCCGGGAGTAGCGTGTTCGTCACCGGCGGCGCGATGAACCCCACGCTCACGATCGCGGCGCTCGCGCTCAGGACGGCCGACCACGTCGACAGCGTGCTGTGAGTGTGTGCAGGGCCGAGGCCGGAGAGCCGGTACCGGTCGCCGCGGTGTCTCCCACCCGTCAGGACGGAGGGTTCGACGCGGCGCGCCGTCTCGACGGAGGCGGGGGCGTCTCCGATCAGCCCCGGTACAGCGAGTAGAGGATCGCGCCGAACCCGACGGCGGTGAACGTCGACTCGACGGCCAGCGCCGCCTCCACCCCGACGGGCGCGAGGAGGTCGATCAGGCCGGCGAGGGCGGCGCCGACGGTGACGACCCCGAACCCGACCGCGAGCGCGCGGAGCGACCGGGAGCCGGTCCGGCGGTAGGCCGTCACGGCGTGGTAGGTGATGAGGCCGCCGAGGACGAGCGTCACCGTCTTCAGGAGGGTGACGAGAGTCGGCCGGATCACGTCTCCGTGCGCACCTCCGTCCAGAGCGCGGCGAGTCGCTCGTCGGGCGCGCGGTTCGCGCGCTCGATACTGGCGCAGAACTCGCGGTCGTCGTCCAGCCAGACCCGGAGTTCGCCGAACGAACACTCGTAGTTCGCGGTGTGGCTCCCGTCGCGCCGTATCTCCGTGAACTCCCGGACGAGGCCGGCGTCGTCGAGCAGGTCGAGTTTCTCGTAGACCGTCGAGCGCGGGATCCCCGTCCGGTCGGTCAGCTCTGCGGCCGAGCGTGGCTCGTCGAGATGCTTGAGGATCTCCCGACAGTCGGGGTCGTCGAGCGCCCGGACCACGTCCCGGAATGCCGGCGCCGTCGCCGCGGAGAGCGGGTTCTCGGCCACGGTCAGGCCTCCGCCTGGAGGTCGCGTTCGTGTGCTCGTCGCTCCACGAACCGCTTCACGACCGTCTCCTCGGCGCGGTGGAGCGTCTCGCTACAGGTCGATTTCGCCACGCCGAGGACGCCCGCGAGTTCGGTCAGCGTACACTCGCGCGGCGTGTCGTAGTACCCGTGTTCGACCGCGGTCTCGAGGACCGTCGCCTGCCGGTCGGTGAGGAGCGCCCCGTCGTCGACCTGCTGGCGCAGGCGGTCGAGCGTGAACGGCACCCCGAGCGCCTCCAGGCGTTCGCCGAGCGCCGACAGCCGCTCGTGGGGGGCGGTCACCTCCCACGTCAGGCTCCCGTCGACGAGGTCGAACGGCGTCTCGAGCGGCACGCCGGACTCGCGCAGGGGCCCGAGGAGCAACGGGGCCGTCGTCTCGAACTGGACCAGCGCCGTCTCCTCGCCCCGCTGGAGAACGTCGAGGCGTGCGACCGCGCTCTCGGCGCGCATCTCGTCGAGTACCGCGTCGAGGTGTTCGCCCGTTATCTCTGTCAGCCCCACGCCGGTCTCCTCGTCCGGCATCGCTGCGAGGATCCGGAACCGCGTCTCCGGGTGGCGCCGGGAGAGCCCGCCGATCCAGACTGCGTCGGGGAGGGTCAGCGTGAGTGTCGCTCGTGGCATCTACCCGTCCCGAACGTATTCGGCGGCGGGACGAATGGCTGGTGCCGAACACGTTCGGCCAGCCGAGCCCGAACCGGTTCGGTGGCAGTCTCTCCGCGGACGGGGCGGGAGGGCGGGCGTGACCGAAGCAGCGACAGGCGTCGGGGTGACGACCGTGGACCACGAGGCGCCGTGGTCAGCGGACCTCGAACGCGGACGGCACACGACCCGAGAGCGACTGCCCGCGGACGCGGGTCCGGCGGTCGAGCGCACCGCGACGGGGTCCCACGGCCATCCGTCGACGTGTCTGGTCGACCGCCCCGGCGGGGTCCGGGCGGCGTTCGTCGAGCGGCCCGGCTGTGGCGGCTACGTATCGTGGATTCACGCCGAGGACCGGCTCCGGGACCGGCGGTCCCCCTGCCGCTCGCCCGAACAGGTTCGGGAGCGATCCGGCGCGCCCGGAACGAGCGTGCGTGTTGGTGGTGGATCGGGTCCAACCCGCAGGTGGAGGGACCGAGCATGATACCCACGTCTCGACGCGAGTTGATGCAGGCGCTCGGCCTCGGCGGCGCGGCCGCCGCCGCGGGCTGTACCGCCGGATCGAACCTGGAGGCGACCGAGGTGGACGAGGGGCTCGAACAGGCCCAGCGGCGGGCGGTCGACAGCGTCGCCGCGGACCCGACGGACGTCCCCGACCCGGTCGACCGCGACCGGCCGAAACACCACGACATCAGCCTGGAGATCCGCGAGGTGACCGCCCCCCTCGCGGAGGGGAAGACGTTCAACTTCCTCACCTACGACGGGCGGGTTCCGGGTCCGATGATCCGGGTCCGACAGGGCGACACGGTATCGTTCACGCTGGAGAACCCGCCGGAGTCGAAGATGGCCCACAACGTCGACTTCCACGCCGTCTACGGCACCGGAGGCGGCTCCGTCGCCACCACGGCGGCACCCGGCGAGTCGAACGGCGAGCGGTTCACCGCGACCTACCCCGGCGCGTTTATCTACCACTGTGCCGTTCCGCGGCTGGACTACCACATCAGCGCGGGGATGTTCGGGATGATAGTGGTCGAACCGCCGGAGGGGCTGCCCGACGTGGACCGTGAACTCTACTTCGGCCAGCACGAGGTGTACACGACGGGCGGCGACGGGCACCAGTCGTTCGACCCCGAAGCGATGAAGCGGGAGGACCCGAACTACGTCCTGTTCAACGGCGAGGCGTACGCCTACTCCGCCGACAAGCACGGACCGATCGAGGTCCAGCAGGACGAGACGGTCCGGGTGTTCCTCGTCGACGGCGGGCCGAACCTCTCCAGTAACTTCCACCCGATCGGGAACGTCTGGGCGACCGCTCACCGCGACGGAGCGGTCGGCACGCCCGAGCAGAACGTCCAGACGGTGAAGGTCCCGCCCGGCTCCTGTACGATCGCCACGATGGAGACGCCGGTGCCCGAGCGGATCCACCTCGTCGACCACGCGCTCTCGCGCGTCCGGCACAAGGGAGCCCTCGCCGACGTCGACGTCGTCGGCGAGAAACGCCCCGAAATCTTCGATCCCTCGCCCGACACCGAGGCGGGCAAGGACGAAGAGGGGCCGCGGTACTGAGGTGGTCGCGATGACGCGGCACGCGACCCGACGGCAGGTGCTCGCGGGCGTCGGGAGCGCCGCGGTCGGCGGCGGGGCGCTCTCGGCTCCCGCGGCGGCACAGAGCGGGACCGACCTCTCGGGGTGGCTCTCGAACGTCTCCAACGCGGACGAGCTGGTCGACGAGACGGGCGCGAGCGAGGTGCGGATCGCGGTCGGAGCGCAGGCAAACGGCGGCGCGTTCGGCTTCGCCCCCGCCGCCGTCCGGGTCGACCCCGGGACGACCGTCGTCTGGGAGTGGACCGGCGACGGCGGGAGCCACAACGTCGTCGCCGAGGGCGGCGTCTTCGAGTCCGACCTCGCGAGCGAGGCCGGCCACACGTTCGAGTGGACCGCCGAGTCGGGCGTCTACCGCTACGCGTGTACGCCCCACAAGACCCTCGGCATGAAAGGCGCCCTCGTCGTCGGTGACGCGCAGGTGTCACTCGGCGGCGGCAACGGCGACGGCGGCACGACCACCCCCGACGAGACGGCGACCCCGACCCGGACGCCCGCGCCGACCGGCGAGCCAGAGCGCACGTTCGGCGGCTGGCTCGCGAACACGAGCAACTTCCACCGGGTGGTCGACCTGCGCGGACGGGACGAGGTCGAGATACGGGTCGGAGCCCGGGGTAACGGCGGCCGGTACGCCTTCGCTCCGGCAGTGGTCCACGTCGACCCCGGTACCACCGTGGTCTGGCGGTGGGTCGACGGCGGGGGCGTCCACAGGGTCGTCGACTCGGAGGGAGCGTACGAGTCGCCGACCATGGCCGGCGAGGGCGCGACCTACTCCGTCCGGTTCGACGGGAACGGCGTGAGCAAGTACGCCTGCGAACACCACGGAGACCGCGGGATGCGCGGCGTCGTCCTCGTCGGCTTCGGCGAGGAGGAGCGGACGACCCCGCTCGGGTTCGCCCTGGTCGCCGGGGTCGGCGGCGCGACCATCCTCGCGCTCCTGAAGATGATGGCCGACGCCGCGCCCGGCGGCGGGTCCACGGCCACGGGGACGGAGTGAGCGCGCGCCGCCGTGTCGCCCGCGGCGGGTCGCGCCCTCGGCCGTCGAACGAAAGCGATAGGTAGGGCCACGGAACAGGCCCGGGACGTGCCAGGTCCGCGCCGGCCCGACCTCGACGCGCTGCGGCGGTTCACGGGACTCGGCGTCGTCGCGTGCGGCCTCGTCGTCGGTCTCCTCCTCCCCGGCGGGGCGCCGGTTCTCGGGCGGCTCTCTGTCCCGCTCGTCGCCCTCCTCGTGTTCGCGACGCTCCACGGGACGAGCGTCGCGGGCTACTCCCTGCGCGGAGCCGCGGGCGTCGTCGTCGCCGTCATCCCCTTCGGCTACCTGGTCGTCCCGGGCGGCGCCGCCCTCGTCGCCGGGTCGCTCGACCCGGCCGCGGCGACAGGGCTGCTCGTCGTCGCGGCGTCGCCGACGACCGCCGGAAGCGCGCTCGTCTGGACGACGGTCGGCGACGGCGACGAACTGCTCGCGACCGTGGGCGCGTTCGCGACGCTCGCCGTCGCGCCGGTCGCGATGCCGGCGGTACTCGCGGCGCTCGTGGGTAACGGGGTGTCGGTGCCCGCCCGTCCCCTGCTCGTCGACCTCTCGCTGATGGTCGGGGGCGGCGCTCTCCTCGCCGCCGTCGTCCCGGCCGACGCGCTCTCTGCCACCGGCCGCTCGCGGCTCTCGCTCGCCGTTGTCTTCCTCCTGACCTACGCCGGCGTCGCCGGGGCAGACCTCGCGGCAGTCGACCCGGCCTCGCTCGCGGCCGTCGCGGCCGCCGGGGCGGGGACCGTCGCCGTCGCGGGCGGGCTGGCGGCCGCCGGCCGCGCGATCTCGCTCGTCGACCGACCGACCGCGACGGCGCTCACCTACGTCGGCTCGCTGAAGAACCTCGGCGTCTCGCTCGCGACCGTCACGACGCTCGGCGTCGCCGGCGCGGGCGTGTTCGTCGTCGCGTTCTACGTCGTCCAGCAGCTCGTGGCGAGCGGGCTCGCGGGCCTGCGCGCCGACTGAGGGACGCGACGGGCGGTCAGGACGTCCACGACGGGTCTCGGTCCTCCCGGAACGCGTCGATCCCCTCCCGCCGGTCGTCGTGCGCGAACACGTCGAGGAACCGCTCGCGCTCGTAGCGCAGCCCCTCGTCGAGCGGGAGGCGCTCGCTCGCGCGGAGCGCGTCGACCGTCGCCTCGACTGCGCCCGGCGCGTGGGCGGCGACCCGCTCCGTCAGCGCCGCCACCCGGTCGTCGAGTTCCTCGGACGGCACGGCGTCGAGGACCAGACCGATCTCGGCCGCCCGCTCCGCGTCGACCGTCTCGCCGGTGAGCGCGAGTTCGGCCGCCCGACCCGGTCCGACGAGCCGCGGGAGGCGCTGGGTCCCCCCGCCCCCGGGGATCATCCCCAGCGTGATCTCCGGCTGACCGAAGCGGGCCTCGGTCGAGGCGACGCGGACGTCGCAGGCCAGCGCGAGTTCACAGCCGCCGCCGAGCGCGTAGCCGTTCACCCGCGCCACCGTCGGCCACCGACAGGTCGCGACCCGCTCGTACACCCGGGGGAACGCCATCTCGGCGCGCTGTTCCTCGGCGCTTCGCTCCCTGAGTTCTCCGAGGTCCGCGCCGGAGACGAACGCGCCGGAGTCGTCACTCCCCGTGATCACCACGATCCGGGCGTCCGCGTCGTCGGCCTCGAGGTCGTCGAGGGCCGCGACCAGGTCGTCGCGCGTCGGGCGGTCGAGCGCGTTCCGGGCCTCCGGCCGGTCGACCGTGAGCCGCGCGACGCCGCCCTCGACCGCGACGCGCACCGTCACGGCAGCCACCCCCGCGGGCCCGGGGCGAGGGACGCGGTCGCAGGCACAGGCGCGATCATCCGTCCTCCCGGATCGGCTCGTCGCCGCTCCAGACGTAGAACCCCTCGCCGGCCTTCTTTCCGACCTTGCCCGCCCGAACCTTCCGGCGGAGGATCTGCGGCGGGCGGAACCGCTCGCCCAGCTCCTCGCGGAGGTGTTCGAGAACCTCCAGCCTGACGTCCAGCCCGACGACGTCGGTGAGTTCGAGCGGGCCCATCGGGTGGTTGTAGCCGAGTTCCATCGCGCGGTCGATGTCGGTGACGCTCGCGACCCCCTGCTCGGCCATCCGCATCGCCTCGACGCCGAGGGCGACGCCGAGCCGCGAGGTGGCGAAGCCGGGGGTGTCGTCCACGACCACCGGCGTCTTCTCTAGCCCTTCGACGAACTCGACGGCGAAGCGCTCGGTCGTGTCGGCGGTTCGCTCGCCGCGCACCACCTCGACGAGGTCCATCGCGTACGGCGGATTGAAGAAGTGGAGGCCGACGAACCGCTCGGGGCGGTCGAGCGCCGACGCCAGTCCCGTCACCGACAGCGACGAGGTGTTCGTCGCGAACGTCGCGCCGGGGGGCGCGAGGGCGGCGGCCTCGTTGTGAACCTCGTGTTTCAGGTCCTCTCGCTCCGGCACCGCCTCGATCACCAGGTCCGCATCCGCCACGGCCTCGTCGAGGGTCGTCGCCGTCTCGACGCGCGCCAGCGCCTCGTGTCGCTCGTCGTCGGTCAGGATCCCCCGTTCGACCGCGGTGTCGAAGTTCGACGCGATGCGGTCACGGGCGGCCTCCAGGGCGTCCTCGTCGACGTCTCGCAGCCACACGTCGTGTCCCGCGCGGGCACACAGGCCGGCGATGCCAGCACCCATCGTCCCCGCTCCGAGGACAGTCACGTCCATACCTACACGCCCGTGGGCCCGGGTCGAAAATCTGTCTCTGGCCCGCGACGGCGTCGGGGGCTACTCCGACTCGCTCTGTCGGACCGTCAGGACGGGCACGTCGGAGAGGCGGACCACCTTCTCGGCGACGCTCCCGAGCAGGTACCGGTCGAGCCCGGTCCGTCCGTGGGTCCCCATCACGACGATGTCGACGTCGTGGTCGTCGGCGTAGTCGAGGATGGTCTCGTGCGGGATGCCGCCCAGCACGGCAGTCTGTGCCTCGACGCCGTCGAGCGAGTCTGCGACCTCGTCGACGACCGTCTGTCCGTGGGCTTCGACCTCGTCACGGAGTTCGGCCGAGCCGGAGCCGCTCCCACGCATCCCGGTCGTCGCTCCCTCCGGGTCGCCGGACAGGCCGTGGGCCTCGGTCGCGTCGACGTCGCCGGTCAGCCCGTGGAGTTCCGAACTCTCGGCCACGAACAGCACGTGGACGGTCGCGTCGTACGTCCGCGCCAGGTCCTCGACGTTGTCTATCGCGGCCGTCGCGCCGTCGCTCCCGTCGACCGGGTAGAGGATGCTGTCGTACATCTGAGTGCCACCGATCTACGACTATAACTCATCTGCGTAATAACCCTTCTCCCGCGCGGCGCTCGACCCGGTCGCGCCGGCTCCGGAGACGCGACGGCCCGCGGCGCCGGTGTCGCCGCCCCAGTCTTCTTGTCGTCGGCCCGCTACCCAACTCCGTGACCCGACGGGTCTGTTACGCCTGCGGCGCTCGAGCGGAGACGGGTGCGCGCTGTTCCTGTGGCGAACCGCTGTGGGTCGCGGCGCAGACGACGGAGGCGTGGCCCGCGACCGGCGACGCCTCGCTCTGGCGCTACCGCGACCTCCTGCCCGTCGACCCGCCCCCCGGTCTCGGCGCCGCCGTCGGCGGGACGCCGCTCGTGCGCGCGCCACGACTCGACGACGTGGCCGGCGGCGCGACGGTCCGGGTGAAGTTCGAGGGAGCGCACCCGACGGGGACGTTCAAAGACCGCGGGACCGCAGTCGGGGTCGCCGGCGCGCTCGAACGCGGCGTCGGCGCCGTCGCGACCGTCTCGCACGGGAACATGGCGCGCTCGGTCGCCGCCCACGCCGCGAGCGAGGGCCTCGACTGTGTCGTCTGTGTCCCCGCGGACGTGCCGGCAGAGCGCCTCGCGACGGTCGCCCGCCACGACCCGACGATCCTCCGCGTCGACGGCGACTACGGGCGGCTGTACGGCGCGGCGCTCTCGGCCGGCCGCGAGGCCGACGTGGCCGTGATCAACAGCGACACGCCGCTCCGGGTCGCCGGACAGAAGACGACCGGGCTGGAGATCCTGGAGGGCTCGGACCCCGACGCAGTCGTGATGCCGGTCTCCAGCGGCGGACACGCCTCCGGGGTGTGGAAGGCGATCCGCGAGGCGACCGCGTCGGGCCTCGTCGACGACCCGCCGCGACTCTACCTCGCACAGGCCGCGGGGTGTGCGCCGGTCGCGGCGGCGTACGACCGCGGCGAGCGCGAGGTGACGCGAATCGACCCCGGCGAGACCGTCGCGTACTCCATCGCGAACGCCGACCCGCCGAGCGGAACCCGCGCGCTCGCGGCGGCCCGCGAGACGGGCGGCGCGGTCCTCGCGGTCGACGACGACGCGATCTTCGACTGCCGATCCCTGCTCGCCGAGCGCGCGGGGCTGTTCGTCGAGACGTCGTGTGCAACGCCGCTCGCCGCCGCACGCGACCTGGCCGACCGCGGCGAGATAGCCGGCGACGAGACGGTCGCTCTCGTCGCGACCGGAACGGGCTACACCGAACGGGACGTGGGCGACGCGCCGACGCCCGAGGCCGAGGTTGTCGACCTCGAGCGCCTCCCCGACGCGCTCCGGGGCGCGGTCGGCGGCTGACGACCGTCGGCGCTAAGTGGCTCTCCGCCCTCGTCTACCCGTGCGCCTCGAACAGAGCTTCGTCCCGGTGGAGGGGGTGGGAGAGACGACCGAACGCCGCCTCTGGGAGGCGGGCGTCACCTCGTGGGAGACCTTCGGACGCGACCTGAACGTCCGCGGGGTGGGCGAGACGACGACAGACCGGATCGAGGCGTTCGTCGCGGAGGCGCCCGAACGCCTCGACCGGCGAGACGGCCGGTACTTCGAGGACCGGCTGCCGTCGGCCGAACGGTTCCGGCTCTTCGAGACGTTCCGCGACGAGGCGGCCTGTTTCGACATCGAGACGACGGGGCTGGAGCCGCGCCGCTCGACGGTCACGACCGTCTCGGTCCACCGCGGCGGCGAGACGACGACGCTGGTCCGCGGCGAGGACCTCACCGCAGAGCGGGTCGCCGACCTGCTCGACGCGCCGCTTCTCGTCTCTTTCAACGGCCGGCAGTTCGACGTGCCCTTCCTCGAACACGAGTTCGGCCTCGACCTCTCGGCCGCCCACCTCGACCTGCGCTACCCTTGTGCGTCGCTCGGCCTCTCGGGCGGGCTGAAGGCCGTCGAGCGGGCGATCGGGGTCGAACGCGACCGGCCAGACCTCTCCGGGCGCGACGCGGTCCGGCTCTGGCGCGAGTACGAACGGGGCGACGACGACGCCCTCGACACCCTGGTCTCGTACAACCGCGACGACGCCGTGAACCTCCACGAACTCGCAGAAGAGACGAGCGCGCGGCTCCACGACGAGCGGGCGGGCGACCTCCTCCCGAGATAGCCGTCGTTTTGGCAAACCTAAAACGTCAAGTCCCGTGGGCCGACAGAACCGCCCGTGCCCGAGTACACGTTCGACGACGTGGCGGTGGTGATGGGGACGTACGACGAGGCGGCGGCGGTCGGGCGTGTGCTCGACGACGTGGCCGCGGTGACCGACGGCCGCGCCGAGGTCGTCTGTGTCGACTCCTCGTCGGACCGGACGCCGGAGATAGCGCGCGAGAAGGGCGCGCGTGTGATACCCCAGGAGCCGCGTGGCTACGGCGAGGCGGTGCGCGAGGCGGTGCTGGCGCCCGGCCCCGACAGGCCGGTGGTGGTCACGACCGACTGTGACGACACCTACCCGATGTCGCGCCTGCCAGATTTCCTCGACATCGTCAACGGCGGCGCGGACGTGGTGAGCGGCGACCGGGTCTCGCGGGGCGCCGAGACGATGCCCGCGCTCAACCGGGTCGGAAACCAGACGTTCGCGGCCGTCGCCAGCCTGCTCTGTGGACGGCGCCTCCACGACGTGACGACGGGGATGCGGGCATACCGCCGCGACCTGCTCCACGAGATCACGTGGACACAGAACACCGGGCTCTCCGCGGAACTCCTGCTCCGACCCGTGATGCGCGGCTACGAGGTCGTCGAGGTCCCCATCGGCTACGACGAGCGGGTGGGCGAGACGACGCTCGACCCGCTCTCGGGCGGCGCGGAGATCGCGGGGTCGATCCTGAAAGTCTGCGCCGAGGAGCGTCTCGGCCTCGCGGGGTAGGCGACCGGAGCGCGGGCGTCCGCGCTCGTAGCCACGTTCGTGTCCGTACCCGTGCCCCGGGCGTCAGGCCAGTTCGTACAGCGACGCCCCGACCGTGGCCAGCACCCGCTCGCCGACGAGTGCGAGGCCGTCCGGCGCCCGGGCGGGCAGATCACGGGTCCAGTAGACGTCGCCGTTCGCCCGGTCGTAGGCCCGGACCCGTCCGCCGTCCGGGTCGACCCCGCCCGCGACGACGAGCGTCTCGCCGCCGACGGCCGCCGAGGCGGGCGACCACTCCGTCGCGTCGCGCCAGACCGTCTCGCCGGTCGCGAGGTCCACCGCCACGACCGAGCCGGTCGTGCGGTCGTCGGCGCCGACCGCCGCGTACCCCCGGTCGCCGACGACGGCCGGTGTCGACACGCTCTGGCCGAGCGAGCGTGGCGTCCACAGCTCCTCGCCCGTCGCGGCGTCTATCGCGCGGAGGACGCCGCCGTCGGCCGCCCGACTGCCGACGACGACCCGGCCGTCGGCGACAGCCGGGAGAGCGGGGAAGCCGTCCGTCGGGCCGGCGCTCCAGACCCGCGCTGGTCCGGGCGTCAGCCGCCGGTCGAGCCCCGACCGCTCCGCGTAGGCGACCACCCCGTCGAGGCTCGCGTCCGCGGCGTACAGCCGTCCGTCGGCGAGCGCGGGACGGGCGCCGTCGACCTGCCAGCGCCGCCCGTTCGCCGGGGTGAGCCCCACGATACGACCGGACTCGGTGCCGACGCACACCCCGCGCGCCCCGACGGTCAGCCCCGCCGGGTCGTCGGTACCGAGCGAGCGGCGGGCGGACACCGCGAGGTCGGGAGCGTAGGAGGCGAGCGAGAGCGACGGGTCCGGGCCGTCGCCGACGGTCCGGGTCGCGTGGAGGCGCCCGTCCGGGCCGAGGCCGGCGAACGGCGCGTCGACGGGGTCGAGGCGAGCGGCCTCGCCGCCGTCGCGGGGGTAGACCGCGAGCCCCGAGCCGTGGAGCACGAGGTAGTCGTGACCGACGAGCAGCGCGAACCGCGGCCGTCGCCCGCCCGTCGCGACCGAGCGCCGTTCGCGGACGGTCGGGGGCTCGCGCGGCGGGCGCGCTGTCGGGTTGTAGGCGGTGTTCGCGGGGTCGTACCGGCGGAGCGGCCACGTGCCGGGGTCGGGCGTCCACGACGCGAACGAGGCGTCGAGCGCGCCGCGGTCGAGCCGACGGGCGGCGTAGGCGCCCGCTGCGAGGGCTGCACCGGCGCCGAGGAGGCGGCGGCGTGTGGTGGAGGGCATCGGCCGGACCGACAGGCTCACGCCGGATAAGTCGTGGCGGTGTCGGCTCGTCGAGTCGCCGGTGCGCCCGCGTCCGGCGGCTCGCTCACTCCACGATGTCGCGCACGCGCCGCGGCTCGCCGGAGAGCTGCGGGCTGTCCTCGACGAGTTTCAGCACCTCGTGGTCGGTCACGTCCGGGTAGGGCTTCTCGGTCGCCTCCTCGACGAGCGAGCGGTCGAGTCTGAACTCGATCCCCTCGTACACAACGTCGACGCCGTCGTCGTCGAACGAGAGAACGGTCATACCGGGACGAGGGAGCCGGAGGGTAAGTATCGTACGGGACGTTCGTCTGCCGGACGTCTGACGCGAGTTTATGTGTGCGCACGGTCACGACTCCGGCGTGGTTTCGCTCGGATCGAACTCGCTCGACCGCCTCCAGATCCCCGACGGGACGACCGTCGAGGAACACGACCTCGTCACGGCCGGGGACGTCGTCGTCGGGGGCCACTCGACCGTCGAGTTCGGCGTCCGGGGGCGGAACGTGCTGGCGGGCGAGCGGGTGCAGTTCGACGGTGACATCGAGGCGGAGGGCGACTGCCGCCTCGACATCTGGTGTGACGTGGACGGGAACGTCCTCGTGGGGGAGGACGCCTACATCGGCGAGCGGGTCCGGATCGGCCGCCGGCTGATGGTCTCCGGGGACCTCGACATCGGGGACGACGTCGACGTCGAGGAGGGGTTCGAGGCCAACGGCTGGATCGTCATCCGGAACCCGATGCCGACGCTCGTGTTCTACTTCGTCGTCCTCTCGCAGCTGTTGCGCGTGGGCGAGGACGAGGCGGCCTCGGAACTGGCCGCGGCGCTCTCCGAGAGCGACGACGAGGGGCCGGAGCCGCTCGTCGTCCCGCGGAACGCCACCGTGAGCGACGACGCGTGGCGGGTCTCGACGCCCGCGGCCGTCGGCGACGACTGCCGGCTCCACGGCAACGTCCGCGCCGAGGCGATCGACGTAGGGGAGGACTCGAACGTGTTCGGGAGCCTCCGGGCTCGGGGCGACGTGACCGTCGGCGAGGGGTCGCGGATCCACGGCGACGTGACGACCTCGCGGGGCGACGTCACCATCGCGCCGGGCGCCGAAGTGCTGGGCGACGTCTCCTGTTCTAACCTCTCGCTCCACGAGGAGTCGACGGTGGACGGCACCATCCGCTCGCGGGGGGAGATGCAGATCCGACGGCCGGCCGCGCGGACGCCCGAGTAGGGTCGAACCCCGAGGTTCAAACAGACGCTTTCCCCATCCCGAGACACTTACCGGTCGAACAAGATCATCCGGTCGTGTCACGCACACGAACGACCGCGGTTCTCGCGCTCCTCGTCCTCGTCGCCGGCTGTAGCGGCGCCGGCGGCGGCGCGATGAGCGACGGAGCGTCTTACGAGGCGAGCGTCGAGGACGCCGAGGTGCAGAGCGGTGACGCGGCGGCGCCGAGCGCCCAGAGTGACAGCCAGAGCGGCGAGGGTGGTCCGATCGCCCAGGCCCGACCCCGACAGCTGATCTACACCGCGACCGTCGAACTCCGGGTCGAGGACTACGACCGGGCGCGGAGCAGACTGACCGCCGCGGCCCGCGAGCGCGGCGGGTTCGTCTCGGACGCGACCGAGCGCCGGCACACGGCGGCGGGCGGGAACTACACCACCGGTTCCGTCACCTACCGCGTCCCCGCCGACGAGTTCGAGTCGTTCCTCGCGACGGTCAACGAGACGGGCACGGTCGTCTCCTCGCAGCAGAACACCGAGGACGTGACCGACCGGGTGGTCGACCTCGAGGCGCGGCTCCGGACGCTCCGGGCCCAGCGCGACCGCCTCCGCGAACTCTACCAGCAGGCAAACGACACGGACGAGGTGCTGGCCGTGGAGCGCCGCCTCTCCGACGTCCAGACCGAGATAGAGCGCGTCCAGGCCCAGCTCGCGACGCTGGAGCGACAGGTCGCGCTCTCGACGGTGACCGTAGAGATCCGCGAGCCCCGACCCGGCGCGCCGCCGGAGGGTGCGTGGTACGACACGCCGCTGGCCGAGGCGTTCTTCGCCTCGGTGAACGGTGTGGTCGTGGCGATCCGCGCGCTCGCGGTGGCCGGCGCCTACGCCGCGCCGTACGTCCTCGCCTTCGGCCTGCCGCCCGTGGCAGGCGTCGCGCTGGCGTGGCGCCGCTGGGGCGGACGCGGGTCGTCGGACGACTCCGGAGCGGCCGGTGAGCGGGCGGATGCGCCGCCGGACGAGGCCGACGCCGACCCGGAGACCGACGACGACGCCGATGGGTCGACCGCCGACGCGGGCGGCGGCGAGGCCGACGAGTAGCGCCCTCGCACCGAAAGCGACTCCCCTCCGCTCGGCACACGGACGGTATGATCTCTGTCGCGCTCGCCGGCAAACCAAACGCCGGCAAGTCGACGTTCTACTCGGCGGCGACGATGGCAGAGGTGGACGTGGGGAACTACCCGTTCACGACTATCGACCCGAACCGCGGCGTCTCGTACGTCCGGACGCGCTGTCCGTGTCTCGACCGCGAGGAGCGCTGCGGCGCGGAACACTGCCGCGACGGGAAGCGGTACGTCCCCGTCGAACTCGTCGACGTCGCGGGGCTGGTACCGGGGGCCCACGAGGGGCGGGGGCTGGGCAACCAGTTTCTCGACGCGCTCTCCGACGCCGACGTGATCCTCCACGTCGTCGACGCGAGCGGGGCGACGGACGCGGAGGGAGAGCCCGTCGAGCCGGGGACCCACGACCCCGTCGAGGAGGTCGACTTCGTCGAGCGCGAACTCGACCTCTGGCTCGCGAGCGTCGTCGAGCGCAACTGGGAGGGGGTCGAGCGGCAGTCGCGCTCGCCCGAGTTCGACCTCGAGGAGGCGCTGGCGGACGTGCTGACCGGGGTCGGGGCGAGCAGGGGAGAGCTGAGCGCGGCGCTACGCGAGCGCGACTATCCCGAGGACCCGTTCGCGTGGACGGAGACGGACCGCCGGGCGCTCGCACGGGCGATCCGTCGGCTGACGAAGCCACTCGTCGTCGTCGCGAACAAGGCCGACGCGGCGCCCGACGCGAGCCTCGACTCCCTGCTCTCGCTCGACCGGACGGTCGTGCCCGCGACGGCCGAGGGCGAACTCGCGCTCCGGCGCGCCGCCGAGGCCGACGTCGTCCGGTACGACCCGGGAGACGACTCGTTCGACGTGACGGGCGACCTGAGCGGCGCGCAGACGGAAGGGCTCGACCGGGTGCGGGCCGTGACCGACGACCACGGCGGAACCGGCGTCCAGCGGGCGCTGAACGCCGCGGTCTACGACGAACTGGACCAGATCACGGCCTACCCGGTCCAGAACGAGACGCGCTGGACCGACGGACAGGGAGACGTCCTCCCCGACGCCCTCCTCCTCCCGCGCGGGTCGACCCCGGAAGACCTCGCGTACGCCGTCCACTCGGACATCGGCGAGGGCTACCTCCACGCGGTCGACGCCCGGTCGGGTCGCCGGATCGCGGACGACCACGAACTTGCAGAAGGGGACGTGATCCGGGTCGTCAGCACCGCGAACTGAGCCGCGGACGAACGCCGACGAGCGCTCGATTACGCGCGTAACTTACGCAGATACGCGGCGTGGGGTGTGTGAATCCGGCAGCGGGACGGCCGGAGGGAGAGGATACCGGGGAGACCCGGGTTCGTCGCACAAAATCGCACGACAACGGCGGGATAGACGCGTCGCGGCTGCCGTAAGGTATTTATATACACCGGCCTCCTCGGCGGGCACGCAGATGCTCGCGGAAACCCGGACCGTCGGTCTGTTCGTGCTGTACCAGTTCGTACTGTTTCTCGCGCTCGCGTTCGTTCCGCTGGCGCTCGTCGGGCGTCGGCTCGGCTTCCCGGTCACCCTGCCCGGACGCGCCGTCGAGACTGTGGGGCAGGCGTACGACGAGGCGGCGGCGCGCTGACCGGACGAAAGGCTACATTTATCGGCGGCGGCGGCCAACCGAGCGTGTGAATCCGACGGGATCCCCTGGAGGCGTCGACCCGCTCTCGGGCGACCGCCAGACCGTCTTCGGCCCGGAAATCGGCGAGTTCCCGGACCGGGCGGCGGACGAGGCGAGCGAGAAGGAACTCAAGACGGGCACGACCACGGTCGCACTCGCGACCGCTGACGCCGTTGTCCTCGCGACGGACATGCGCGCGAGCGGCGGGCGGATGGTCGCCTCGAAGAACGTCCAGAAGGTCGAAGAGATCCACCCGACGGGCGCGCTGACCATCGCCGGGTCGGTCTCGGCGGCCCAGAACCTCATCAGCAGCCTGAAAGCCGAGGTTCGGCTGTACGAGTCCCGCCGCGGCGAGGATATGAGCATGGAGGCGCTCGCGACGCTGACGGGTAACTTCCTGCGTTCGGGCGCCTTCCTGATCGTCTCGCCGCTGCTCGGCGGCGTGGACGACGAGGGGAGCCACGTCTACTCGCTCGACCCCCTGGGCGGCACGACAGAGGAGGAGTACGCCGTCTCCGGCTCCGGGTCGCCGTACGCGCTCGGCGTTCTCGAACAGGAGTACGAGTCGGACCTCTCGGTCGAGGAGGCCCGGACCGCCGCGGTCCACGCAATCCAGAGCGCGGTCGAGCGCGACACCGCCTCCGGCAACGGCCTCAACCTCGCCGTCGTCACCGACGACGGCGTCGAGGTAGAGAAGTACCAGGACCTCGACGAGGCGCTGTAGACCGTTCTCGCCTCGCCGAGCGGCGGCGCGACGGTCGGCGTCCCCGACCGACTCCTGACGCCCAGTTCCCGCTGTCCGTGCCCGGGGCGGTCCTGGCGCGACGGGGTGACTGGTGGGCCGGCCTTCTCGCCCCACCGGGACGCGCGGCGTTCGACGGTCTCCCGGAGCGGACGCGCCACTACCGGCGGCGTGACGCACCATTTTGCCGACGCGGCCCGAACCGCGACCCGATGTTCCGACACGACGGGCTGACCTGTCGGTGGCTCGGCTACGCGACGGCGCGTGTTTCGGACGGCGAGACGACGGTCTACACCGACCCCGGGCGTTACGGCGTCCTGGCCGGCGAGTGGGACCCGCCGACCGACGCGGCGGGCGAGGCCCACCCCGTCGGCCCGCCGTACGACGCGCGCGACGGCGACGTCGTCCTCGTCACCCACGACCACCACTACGACCCGGACGGGATCGAACGCGTCGCGAGCGAGGACGCGACGGTGGTGGTCTACGAGAACGTCGACGCCGAGCGCGCGGGACGCCCGCCGGCGCCCGAGGCCCTCCCGTACGAGGTGGTCAGGGTCGCCGAGGGCGAGACGACCGAGGTCGCAGGTGTCGCGGTGACGGCGGTCCCGGCGTACAACCGGCCCGACGGGCCCCACGTCCGCGCGGACGGCGAGCCGGTCCACCCCCGCGGGTTCGGCGTCGGCTACCGGTTCGTCCTCGGCGGCGTTCCGGCGTTCTGGACCGGCGACTCGGACCACGTGCCAGAACAGGACGACCTCGACGTCTCGCTTCTCCTCCCGACGATCTGTGGGGACGTGGCGATGGACGACGAGGGCGCGGCGGAACTCGCCGAGCGACTCGACCCCGACCTCGTCTCGCCGATTCACTACAACACGCTCGAGTTCCTGGCCGCGGATTCGGGCGCGTTCGCGGGCGAGGTCGCAAAGCGGGGCGTGCCGGTCGTTCTCGACGAAGGCTGGGACTAAGGCGCGTTCGCGAACCCGCGCTCGCGCAGGTCCTCGTCGCGCCCGGACTCGATCTCGAGGTCCGGCACGGCCACGGGCTCGCCGGACTCGTCGACGGCGACGAAGACGAACGTCGACTCGGAGGTGCGCTCACACTCGCCGGTCCGGGGGTCCTCGCGGTCGACGGCCAGCCGGACCTCGACGCTCGTCCGGCCGGTGTCGTAGGCCCACGACTCCACGACCGCGATGTCGCCGCGGGGGATCGGCCGCTCGAAGTTCAGCGCCTCGACCCGGGCGGTGACGCAGGTCTCCCCGGCCAGCCGCATCGCGGACATCGCGCCCACCTCGTCCATCAGGCGCATCACCATCCCCCCGTGGGCGGTGTCGTAGTTGTTGGTGTCGTCGGGCTGGATCCGTCGGCGGTTCTTGATGTAGGTGTGGCTCGGGGTAGGCACGGCGGAGAGACGCCCCGGGCGACCGTAACTCCCCCCGTTAGAGTACGCCCATCTCGTCCAGCCGCTCGGGCAGGTAGGTGTCGGTCACGAAGTCGAGACCGCGCGCCGCGAGCGCCTGCTGTTCGGCCTTCTTTCCGATGTCGAGCTGGAGCTCGATCTGCTCCTCCCAGTAGTCGGTCTGGAAGCGCGGGTCCTCCAGTTCCGACT